>DOWV01000014.1:0-7545 GCA_003519375.1 Bacteroidota bacterium | reverse complement strand
CGGACGGCATACGCATCGGCAGCCTGCTCGGCGTGCATCCGCATAAAGGCGGTCTCTGTCGGCGTCGTATTCTTCAGCTTCCGAACGTTCCAGAATGGAAGTGTCAATACCTCGAGAATGATCCAACTTGCGAGCAGAATTGCCGCTGTGCGCGCCTTGTGCACCGAGGCCCATCGAAGAACGGCCATGCCCTTCTGCTTGAGTGTCCCGTCGGAGTTCTCCATCAACAACTCAGCGATCGTTTTCTGCTGTCGAGATAACTTTGAAGGAGAAGCGACGCCGCCATCGCGTCAACCCTCCCCTTGTTCGTCTCGCGCTCGCGCTTTCTCGTTCCCATCCTTCTTAAGGTCTGGTGTGCCATCGCGGTGGTAAAGCGCTCGTCCCAAACGATGACGCTGGCACCCAAGTTTTCCTTCAAGCGCCCGACAAAGAGATCGACCTCAAGAGCTTTTTTCCCTTTTTCACCCTTCAGGTTCAGGGGCATTCCGACGACGATCAGACTTACCTCCTGGCGCTTGATGATTTCAGCCAGACGGGGAATCAGATGGCTGTCGTTTGTCAGGGTGTCGTAGGGTTGAGCGAGGATCTGCAAAGGATCACTGAGGGAGAGGCCGATCCGAGTGGTGCCGAAGTCAATGCCAAGAATACGTTGCTGTTGTTCCATCGTTAGAACCGGGCCTCAGAAACGGGCGCCTTATCCGAAGAAGCGCTCGACATCGATGATTCCCGCGACTTTCTTGATTTTCTCTGTTACGCGGGCGAGGTGCTCAGTATTCTTGACGAAGAGAATGATCTGACCTTCGAACATCGAGGCGCGGGAGTCGATATTCACGCTTCGAATGTTCGTATTCTGATACGTTGAAATGGCGTGAGTCACATCGCTGAGGAGCCCCGGGCGGTCTTTCCCGTAGACCTTCAAACCCGCTATAAAATCAGCTCCATCCACTGACGGCCAACCGACCTCGACGATTCGTTCGCTCTCTGTCATCCGCTTGGACACAACGTTTTTGCAGTCCTGCCGGTGGATCTTGATCCCCTCGCCGATGGTTACAAATCCGACGATGGGATCGCCGGGGATAGGGTTGCAGCACTTGGCATACTGATGCAGAAAATTATCGCTCGCGCCAAGGATCGAGATTCCGCTCGTCAGCTCGCGGGCCGAGTGAATGAATTTCCTGAAGAGGGACTCGGTTTGATCCTGCGTTCTCCCTTCTTCCACGACGCGCTTGGCGCCGAGGATCATATCCTCAATAAACACATCTGCGTCCAACCGTTGCTCGGCAATCTCGATATAGAAGGCCTGCAAATTCTCGATCCTCGCTGCGTGGACAATCTTTGTGAGATCATCCTCATTGTAGTGGAGCTTGTGTCGTTTGAGCTTCTTGTCCCAGATTTCCTTCCCTTCCTCTGCCTTCTTGCGCAATTCTTCTCGAACCCACCGTCGGATATGCGCTTTCGCCTTGTGCGTCACCACGAACTTGTCCCAGTCGGGATTCGGGTTCTGATTCTTGGATGAAATGATTTCCACCTGATCGCCGCTTCGAAGCAGTGTGTTCAGGGGAACGATGCGTCCGTTGACTTTCGCTCCAATACAATGGAATCCGACGTTCGAATGGATTTCGAACGCAAAATCGACCGGTGTCGCGTTGCGGGGAAGGATCTTGAGGTCTCCTTTCGGAGTAAAGACATAGATCTCATCCTGATAGAGATTGAGCTTGAAACTTTCCATCAGTTCGCGGGGGGTGTCATCACTTTTCTGCTCGAAGATCTCACGCACCCAATTCACCCACTGCTCAAGTTCCTTATCAATGGAGCTCTTGTTTTCCTTGTACATCCAGTGGGCAGCGACACCTTTTTCCGCAACTTCGTGCATCTCTCTCGTCCGGATCTGCACTTCAACAAGTTTTCCGCCAGGGCCGACGACTGTTGTGTGAATCGACTGATATCCGTTCTTTTTCGGTATCGATATATAGTCCTTGAAACGCTCGGGAATGGGCTTGTACAATTCGGAGATAATCCCGTACACCAGAAAACAGGCATTATTGTCTTTTGTGTCAAGGATGAACCGGACGGCAAAGAGATCGTATATCTCATCCAGCGGCTTTCCCCGCCTGATCATTTTGTTGTAGATGCTGAAGAGATGTTTCGGCCGTCCTTCCAGCTCATAGAGGATGGTCTCATCGGAGAGCCGCTTCTCAATCGGCGTTGCGAATTTCTTGATGTACGTTTCCCGCTCGCGCCGCCGGGATTTCAGCAGGCGGGCAATCTGATCATACTCAGCGCGGTGGAGAAATTTGAACGAGAGGTCTTCGAGCTCCCACTTGATTTTTGCCAGACCGAACCGGTGCGCAAACGGAGCATAGATGTCGAGGGTCTCACGGGCGAGCCGCTGCTGCTTCTCGGGTGGGAGATATTCGAGCGTCCGCATGTTGTGAAGACGATCGGCGAATTTGATCAACATGACCCGTATATCGTTGACCATCGAGAGGAGAAGCTTGCGGTAACTCTCGGCCTGTGTGACTTCGTGGCTTCGAAAAATGTCCGTGATCTTCGTCGCGCCGTCAACAATGTCGGCAACCGTACCCCCGAACTCTGCGCGAATATCCTTCAGGTCGAATGTAGTGTCTTCGACGACATCATGAAGCAAGGAACTTGCCACCGAAACATCATCGAGAGGGATTTCCTTTGCCACGATCATCGCAACTTCAAACGGATGATAGAAATACGGTTCTCCCGATGCCCTCAGATCATCCTTGTGGGCGTTCAGACTGAGAGTAAATGCTCGGGTGATCAAGTCTTCATTCACCGTCCGCAGATTCTTCCTGCAGGCCGCCAGCAGCTCATCGAGCTTATTTTTGAATTGAGGATCAATCATGTGTTCTACGAGCCAGGCTCTCCTATCTTGAATATACGGATCAGCAGGAGATTGTCAAGGCGATGAGGTCTTACCGGGTTTCGCCCGGTGTCGTGGAAAGCCGTCTTTCGAGACGTAATGCGCGGTCAAGATTGTTTCTTACGCGGCTTTGGAGATGTTCTCCGAACTGCAACGGCTGAATTTGAAGAACGAGTGCCAGGAGAGATCGGGCACGCCCGGATTCGCCGGTATGCATCAGGGATTCAGCCAAATTGAGTCGGGCGACGAATTCATTGTAAGCGTTCCCTGCCGGATCCTTCTCGATCGACGCGAGCAACTCTGCATATGATCGTGATGCTTCGGCATACTTTTTCATTCTGTCGAAAATTGTCGAGAGAGCCCACAGAAACGTCCGGTTTGCCGGATATTGGCTCAATCCCTGACGTGCGCAATCAACCGCTAGCTCATACTTTCCGGCATCCAGATAGACAGCAATGAGCATGCTGAGTGCCGTGGCTCGATTGTATACTCCGTCGTCGGCGGTTTTCCGAAGCATACGAAACGCCTCCGGCCGCGCATCTCCCAGGAACGGAAGCCAGTTAAAATACTCCGTTTTCTTGCTTCGCCAATAATTGAACGCTCCGATGCCGGCGTAAGCATCGACCATTGCTGAATCAAGTTTGAGAGCGCGCTCGAATCCGCCGACCGAAGCCAGACCCTTCGCTGCACCTCCCATCCAATCGCCCCGATAGACTCTCGCATATGAATCGGTACCATCAGCTGTTGCCAGGAAGAATTGTCCCCATTTTGCTTCTGATCTGCTGGAGAGCATCAACCGCGCTTTCTCTCTGCCAACACCGAGGAGAGAATCAAATTCAACTCGGTCGAGAAGTTTTTCATGATCTTCAGCAAATGTGAGCTTCAATCCCGCGCTATAGATAAAACCAGCCGGGTGATCAGGAAATTCCCTGGTGAGAACCTGAAAGACGGAATCCGCGGCGGTAAAGTCCTGCTTCCACGTCAGATCGATGCCTTGAAAGACAAGCGCATGCAGTCTGGGATTCTCCAGCACGGCCTGCCCGTACAGAAATGGCGAGCAGGCAAACGCGAAGACTGCAGGCAGCATTCTGAGGATAATTCCCATCGTTCACTCGGTGCCGAAAATCCGGTCGCCCGCGTCACCCAATCCAGGTATGATGTATCCCCTGTTGTTGAGCCTCTTATCGAGTGCGCACGTAAACATCTTCACATCGGGATGATCTTTTTGGATAAGGCGAACTCCCTCGGGCGATGCAACGAGCGTGACGAAGACAATCGTCTTCGCTCCGCGCTTCTTGAGATATGTCAGCGCGGCGGAACTGCTTCCACCTGTCGCCAGCATCGGATCGAGCAGAAACACCATTGCTTCGCGCAGATTGCGGGGAACTTTGAAGTAGTAGTCTACAGGTTTCAGGGATTGTTCATCCCTATACAGCCCGATGTGGCCCACCCGCGCATCAGGCAATACCTCAACAAAACCGCCGATCAGACCCAGCCCGGCCCGCAGGATCGGGACAAGGACGACCGATCGCGCGAGGACGCCACCTGAGGTGGTCGCGAGTGGAGTCTTGACGCTGATTTTCTTCAGCGGCAATTCACGCGACACTTCATACGCCATCATCGTCGATGCCCGACGCAGGATGGCGCGGAATTGATTACTCGGGGTTCTTTTGTCGCGCAGAAGTGTCACATCCCGCTGAACAAGAGGATGACGGATAACGGTCAGGTTCTTCATAGCGAGGTCCGGTGCTTATTTCATTTCCGTTTGAAGGTCAGCGTCAGGGGGACGCCGGCAAAGCCAAAATGCTCTCTCACCTTGTTTGCGAGAAACCGTTTGTAGGATTCCTGGAGCAGCGTCGGTTCGTTGCAGAAGAAGGCGATCACCGGCGGTTTCGTTTGAATCTGTGTGATATACTTGATCTTGATCTCTTTGGGACTCGATGACTTGGGCGGATAATGCTCGATTTCCGGCAGGAGCACATCGTTCAGCGTGCTTGTTTCGATCTTCCTGCACTGGTCAGCGTGAATCAGCAGGGCAGCATCAATCAGTTTGAAAATTCGTTGTTTCGTCAATGCCGACACAAACATGATCGGGATATGACCGTACACGCCGAGCTGATCCTTAATATACAGTTCATAGGACTTGGCGGTATTTGTCTCTTTTCCTTCTACGAGATCCCACTTATTGACAGCAATAAGAGTGGACTTTCGATGCTCCATCGCAGTCTCAACGATATGCTGGTCCTGCGAGTCCAGTCCCCTCTCTGCGTCAAAAAGGATGAGTGCAACGTCGCACCGTTCGATGCTTCGTATGGTTCGAAGGGCGCTGTAGAACTCCACACTTTCCTTGACTCGCCTCTTTTTCTTGAGGCCGGCCGTGTCGACGAGTATGACCTCAGTGTCTCCATGTTTCAGTATCGAATCAACAGGATCCCTTGTTGTCCCGGGGATATTTGTAACCACCTGGCGTTTCTTGCCGAGCAGGGCGTTTACGAGTGAAGACTTCCCGACATTTGGCGCCCCGATGACAGCCAGTTTCATCACATCACCCGCATCCGGGTCGTCGGTTTCCGGATTTATGCCCGATGTGATAATATCAAGAAAATCTCCTACGAGGCGGCCGGCGAGGGCCGAAACGGAAATCGGTTCACCCAGGCCAAGGGCATGGAACTCGTGAACATCGTTTTCGCGTGCAGCTGAGTCGATCTTGTTCACCGTGAGGAAGATCGGCTTCTTCGAGCGACGAAGAATGTCGGCGATTTCTTTGTCGAGAGGAGTAACGCCGGTGAGAGCATCGACGAGGAAGACTACGGCATCAGCCTCTTCAATAGCAATTTGTGCCTGCTCCCTGATCGCTTTGTCAAAGATATCTTCGGATTCGGGAACATAGCCGCCTGTGTCGATGATGGTGAACCGGCGTCCTGCCCAGTCGGCATCGGCATATTTTCTGTCCCGTGTAACACCCGGAAGGTTATGAACGATCGCTTCACGGATGCCGAGGATCCGGTTGAAAAGAGTCGATTTGCCGACGTTTGGGCGACCGACGATTGCGATTATCGCAGAAGACATAGGGTTTTCTCAGCTCTCGATCAATGGTAGCCAAAAATGCACAGAGATTCAATGAATCTGGGGTCAAGGAGAACTGGGGTGTAATCGCCCAGTGAGAATGTCAGGTTTTCCGCTCAGTAAGAATGTCAGGTCTGTGTATCTTGGGAGTCCCAGATTGCGAAAGGGCTCCCGCAATGACAGAGACCGTGACCATGAGCAGCAAAGAACGAGAACACCTGAAAGTCATCAGCCGGATCGAGGCAGGCGAGCTGACGGTTGCCGAAGCAGCCGAAAGCATTCACCTCACGGAACGACAGATGTATCGCCTTCTTCGGCGTCATCGACACGAAGGAGATCGTGGACTGATACATCGCCTTCGAGGAAGGAGATCCAATCTTGCCTACGCTGCCGAAGTTCGCACCAAAGCGGTGCGCTTGTATCGTGAACTCTACTCAGACTATGGGCCAACACTGTTTGCCGAGAAGCTTGAGTTCTATCACGACCTGAAGATCTCTCGCCAGACGGCCACACGATGGCTCATCGAAGAGAGTCTCTGGTCGGGCTCCCGTAAAAAGCGTCCGCATCGCAAAAAGCGACAACGGCGAGACTGCATCGGCTCACTGATTCAGTTCGACGGCTCTGAGCACGATTGGTTCGAAGGGCGTGCGCCCAAATGCACCCTGCTGGTTTCCATCGACGACGCCTCCAACCGAGTGATGTTACGTTTTACTCCAACCGAGGACACTCTTCACGTCCTCTCGTTTTGGCGGGACTATGTTGCACGCTTTGGCATCCCCGGCGAGGTCTACACCGACCGGGACAGCGTCTACTACGACAACAATAATACAAAGCATCTAACAGCCTTCGGCCTGGCTATGACCCGGCTTGGTGTGCACCTTATTCACGCCCATTCTCCTCAGGCCAAAGGGCGTGTCGAACGATCCAATCGGACGCATCAGGATCGCCTCATCAAATACCTGCGGGAACAGAACGTCTCCTCGATCGACGATGCCAACCAGCTGCTCGAACGCTTCTTCACCGACGATCACAACCGGCGCTTCGCTCACACGGATGGGCTCACCGACATCCATCGTCCAGCACGTGGCCTCGACCTCAACAACATCTTCTGCCTCCAAGAGACTCGCCAAGTACATAACGACTGGACCGTCTCACTCAACACTCGCTTCATCCAACTCCAGCGATCTGATGCACCGCTGCCCCCTCCTCGCTCCAATGTCATGCTCCGTCGATGGCTCGACGGTTCCCTCCACATCTTCTGGAACGAGCATCAACTCAAGTTCACCATCCTCCCTCCGCACACTCGGCCAAAGCTGCCGCCCCATCGTCCCTCAACCCTGCACCATCCTTGGCGATCCAAACCTGCCGGTGGACTCCGTACCCAACGACGAAGAGCTGATGCGCTTGACTTCTACCGCAAACGAATGTACAATAACGCTCCAATACCAACAACAAAAACACCGAAACCTAAGAAACCCTCTCTAACCACCTCTACCAAAAACAACGCTTCACCCTGACATTTCTACTGAGCGCCTAACCCTGACATTTCTACTGAGCGTTAACATTGGCAATTCACAGACCGGTGA
>DOWV01000380.1:12996-15222 GCA_003519375.1 Bacteroidota bacterium | reverse complement strand
GTATCCTGATTGCCGACAATGACGTTGTTCTCTATGCGCAATCCCACCGGGGGCAAATGCCACCAGTTGCCCTGGAAACCGCCGCCGTCGTATCCGATTTCCAGATTGCTCGCGTTGTTCACCAGCGTATTGAATGCGATTGTCGCATCGATAATCCGGAAGTGCTTCGTGAGCGGTTGGCCGTCTCCGTATTCCGCATTGCCGCCCGTGATGGCGAACGTCGCGTCCCATTCTTTTCCGGTTAATCCTTCAAGGTAATTATTGATGATTCGCATGCCGTCTCCGTAGAAACGGAGCCCGCCTGTCCCGAGCGTCCAGGTTCTTCCTGTGCTGTCGCGGAACGATCCGGTCCTGTTGTTGCCGAGGATATAGTTCCCATCAACGGTGGTGCGATTGCCGTGACGCAGGGAGAGTGATCCGAGACATTCGCGGAACGTATTGCGGCGAATCGTGTTGTCGCTCGATTTTATGGAGAGATATTCGGGATCCCCGTCGCAGCGCTCAAAAAGATTGTCCTCGAGCACCGTGAAACCGCTCGAGAGCGTGTACACCGACGAGCCCACACGGATCGCTTCCAGGACATTCTCCACCCTCGGACCGATGTCTGCGAACAGATTATGGTCAATGCGGTCGTGCTGCGACACCTGCGGCTGTGCGCGCATCGTCCCTTCGATGGTGATGAAATTGCCGAGCTGGGATTTCTTTTCGAAGGTATTGTGATCGACGCGGTTGTGATGACTGAGCCGGACCGAATCTCCGCGGATGCCATCAATCATGATCCATGAACCGCGCCGGGTTTCCTTCAGATGGAACACGTTTCGGCTGATGCGGACATTGTTACAACCCAGAAGGGCGAAAGCGGGGCCGTTCATGCTCTCAAAACTGAGTCCTTCGATGCTCACGTGCTCAGCGCCTGAGAGCACAAACCGTGAATCTCCGACGATCGTCGCTTTGCCTCGATGTTGTGCGGCGATTCTCAGCGGCCTCGCCTTCGATGCTTTTACAGCAATCTTCAGTTCACCGCCGAGATCATAAACGCCGTCCGAAAGGAGGATGCTCGTCCCGGGCAACGCTGACGCCACCGCTTTCCGCAGTTCTTCCGCGGATCCTACCTGTGTTTTCGTCTGCGCTCCGGCGTCAAGCGGGTGGAAGAGAAGAAGGAACATGAGGGTGTGATGAAATCGGATGTGCGGCACGGCTGCGTATCCTCTCTGTTGTCCGGGATGCTATGGGATGGAGTACAAAGACAAAAGGGCTGATCGGTACGAGTCAGCCCTTTGCGTGAACCTGTGCTCGTTCGTTGAAACCGTTTGGGTTGCTCTGTTGCGGGTATCGAAGGATCGGTTACAATCGCATTTTGATTCCGCCGGTGATCGGGACGTACGACGTCCGAAGGCCCTTGTTCAGCCCGCTCGCGTAGCGCGCCTCGACAAACATGTCAAAGGATCCTGTTAACCGGACATCGAAGCCCATCCCGTATTGGAAGAACGCTGCGGTTTCAACACCGCCGGTGACCGTCTGCTGCGCTGTCATCGAAATCTCCGAGCCCCCGATCGAGAGAACGCTCGTGGTCGGCAGGCTGATCTCGCTGAGGGAGAACCGCATCACGCCGAGGCCGCCGACAAAATACGGTGAGAGCACTCCCGACAGGCCGGTCGGAGCAAATCGAAGATTCGCCGAGACGCTGGTGACGGTGCTTGGATCGGCAGACGGATCCATGGTGACACGATTGAAAATCCAGATATCTCGCATGTAATTCGTGTCGAATCCGTCATTGACACCCTCTTTGTTCAGCTTGAACTGATAATGCTCGAACGTGCCAATGAGCGTTATCGTCGATGAGAGAGGCATGCCTGCCGACAGACCTCCTCCATACTGCATGGTCCAGTAGTTCGAGAATGTCATCGGAGAGGAGGGAAGCACATAACCGCTGCTGAGTGATACCTCCACGCCGTCATTCTGCTGGGCGTAGCCAATCGAAACAGCCAGCAGGAGAGTCACCAACAATACACCTGATCGTTTCATGATTGTCTTCCTGAATAACTTGAATGTCGAATAAACAGTAAGAGGCATTTCAAACATACTCACGCCTGCCTGCCGGCAGGCAAAGGCGCGAAGCCGCAAAGTGAAATCACGACCATAAAATTGTTGTTGGCGACTTTGTTTACCCCGACATCCTGAGCGACCCCGAGCGAGCGGAGCAAGTCGAGGGGGAGCCGAAGGATT
>DOWV01000380.1:0-12856 GCA_003519375.1 Bacteroidota bacterium | reverse complement strand
GAGCCGAAGGATTGGTCGGGGCGGCTTGGCGTGAGACCGTCTTTTCACCTGAAATAATAAGACATCAGCTCGTCGCGCCGCACGCGAACCATCCTGCCGCCCGGCGTTCGCTGAAATGTCTCAGCCAGGAAGAGGCCAAACCCCGGCTTGAAATAATAATTGGTGTAGTCGGAGCGCACGGAGAAATACTCCTTGTATTGAAAATAAGGTGCCGAGCCCAGAGTGGTCCTCAGGCTGTCGTTTCCTTTGGAAACCAACATGGATTTGACCGAGTCTGGAGGGTAGATGAAGCGATCACCCGATGCCCACGTGATCGTATCCAGGCCGCTGTACCGGGCCGGACTGGCATCACCTATGGCCGACCTGAAATCGAATGCAGTCTGTTCATAAAACCGGGCGTCATCCGATTTCCGAATACGCAAAATCTCCAGAGTGTCGATCTGCCAGCACGTCCTGACTCCCGACTCCCCCTCGAGCAGGAACCATACGAGCGCTCCGCGCGATAGCGCTTTCCTGTTCGTGCTCGGCGGTCGTAACGGAATCTTGCTCGTGTCCGCTGTTACGGTATCGCGCACGCTCCGTGTAAACGAATATCGCTTTGTCTCCGCGCCGGTAGTGTCGTACAGTGTGACGCCATAGGTCCACGAATTGCCGACGGCGAGCGGGACAAGCGTCTTCATCCCTACTGCGTATTCCCCGTTCATGGAGCCTGGTGAAAGCGGGTCAAGGTTCTCCGCACAGGAACCGAACAGAATGGCTGACAAGAATAGCAGACTCAAGATTACTTTGTTCTTCATATCATTCCTCAAATCACGTCTATGATAGTACTGACCAGGTTTCTTGCCACCAAGACTCTAAGTCACGAAGAAAAAGATCGAAAACAGTCCCTATCCTCTTAGTGTCTTCATGCCTTTGTGGCATCGCTTCTCGCCAAGCCCTTAGAAGCGGTACGCGACTTCCATCATGAATTGGTGTTGCCGTCGTGTGTTGTAGTTGACGTTCGATTGATAGAGGTCCTGGTACTTCAAGACCGAATACTCGTATGCGGCATCGATCAGGATGTTCCCCAGGGAGATGCCTGCACCCAGAGAATAGACACCGCCGCGGGCCGGTTCGTCAACAATCGCCGAGCCGTCCGGCGAGAACGCCTGAACGTCTTCACGGTAGCCGCCTCGCAGAGCAAGCAGAGTGCTAAGACGATACTCTGCACCGATCCGCGTCACGCCTTTGGAATTTACCCATGGGTGCGAAACGGTTCCGCCAGGCGTTGAGGTCAGTTCAACGTCTGCCAAGTTCCTCAGCTCATAGTCAAACGCCAACATCCACTTTTCCGTAGGTTTGAGAACTATTCCCAAAGAATAGGTAAGGGGATACTCGAGCTCATCTTTTCCGCTCTCGCGAAAAGGGCCGGTGGCCGGGTAGACGACTTCGAGGGGGTAGGGATTCCTGGCGGCACCGACACCTGTGACTTCCCGATCCCAGGTTCTCGTGATCGTCATGGGCGGCCTTATGGTCAAGCCAACACTGTAATGCTGCTGCTCGAACTGAAGCCCAAAGGTGAACAGAGTCCCCTTGTAGTCCGATGTCCCTGATTTGGCCTGGCTGTAGGTGACGGAGTCCACCATGAAATTGTTAGGCTTGCCGTCGCCGATGGCAATATTGACGAGCCCGCGTTCGAGCCGTCGCTCGTCGTCGTCCGAGGAACCGGTCAAAATCGTTGCCGATCCGCCGATTCGCAATCCCGGAAGAAGCGTGAATGAGAGCCCGGGTGTGATCCCGTACGCAGATCCTTCTCTCGTTCTCGTATATTGATACCACTTGACGTGCAACGTGTCAAGCCGATCGGTGATCAGAAACGGATCGGGGCGTTGCTGGCCGAGATACGGCGACATGGAATTGTTGTTCTGATAGTACTGGTCGAGATTGATCACCTGCGATATGCCGATCGCTGCAACAAAGTCCACGCCTTCGAATGTGAGCGGCATTGCCGCGGCTAGTGAGAGCGGCTGCGCGGCTGTAGAGCTCCTCTCCCAATTGGGCGTGATATTGTCGTACTGCCTTTGAAGGGCTGACCAGGCGCTCAGTGGAAGGCCCGCTATTCCCAGGCTGTCGGGTGTCTTGATTGTACCCGTAAGACCCTCGAAGAGTGCGCTCAGTCCAGGAAGCGGTCTCATAGGTACCCATTCCTGAGTTTGCTGCCTCCTCGTGCTGGCGAACAGACCGCCGGCTCGAATCTCGAACGACGTAAGTTGTCCAAGCGAAGCAGGATTTGAGAAGAGAGCCGAAGCGTCGAGCGCGCTTGCCACGCCTGTTCCGCCCATCGCCCGCGATCGGACTCCTGAGGCTGAAAACTGATCAAGACCCTGAATGTTGAGAGGTCCCGAAGCGGGTTGCGCCGCCACGATGGACGCGAAGCTGAGTAAAGCAGCAACGACCCTGATATCTATCCTTCTGGCAATGCTCGATTTCATCGGAATTGCACTCCTAAGCTAATGCGATGCACACTGTTCAGGAATTCGCTCATTCTGCCGTAGCTGTAATCAAAACTCAAAGGCCAGCCGGCCAGATCGGTATGGAGCCCGCCGCCGAACGTCAACCCCTCGCTGTCGTAGTCGTATTTGTATCCTGCACGTACCACGAACATCTCCGAAAACGCGTATTCGGCTCCGACGTGCATTTGCTGACGATAGTCGTTGGGCTGGAACAAATCATAGGCGACGGTGAGGCGGTTCATGTCGTCCTGGAGCAGAAGAGCTTCAGTGCCAAGGATGTTGGCTGAAACGCCAAGACGGAAAGCGAGCGGTGCGGGATGCGATGCGTCGGCGAACTTCACCTGCGGACCGAAGTTCTGAGCTGCTACGCCGATCTGTACAGAGCGAAATCCCGTTTTATAAAGCATGCCGAAATCGAAGAGAACGACATCGGCATATGTCTTGTACGATGTCACTTCGCCTGTCACGCTGTTCACAATGGTGATCGCCTGATCTGACCAGAGAGATTCCATCGCGTACTTCACCGAGACGGCCGCCGAGAACTTATCCGTAAACGCCCGTGCGAACGACAGGCCGACCAGGTACGAATACGGGGTGAACGATCGACCCGTCAGGCCTGCATTGAAAAACGGCGCGCCGTTTGCAGGCACGACGAGATCGACGGCATCGGCACGCGTCTCTTCGATCGATCCAAAATCGACATACTGGAACTGAAAACCGAGTGTTCCCAGGTCTCCCAGCGGCAGACCGTATGCCAGCGCCACCTGTTTCGTATCAAACAGCCACATGGTAAGCGTGGAGGTCATCTCGTGGTTCTTAAGGTTTGTCAATCCCGCGGGATTCCAGAAGGCCGCGTCTGCACCGCTCGCAAGCGAGACGTAGGCATCGCCCATCGCCGTGGCGCGGGCGGTCGGCATCACCTTGAGAAACTGGAGCGAGCTCGTGCCAACCTTCTGCGCGTGAACCTGCCCGATGCAAACCGTCAGCATAAGGGCAGCCGCTATTGCTTGATATGGTTGTTTCATAGTCATCTGCCTTGCTCAGTTGATAATGACGAATTTGCCATGAGTACGAGAGCCATCAGGTGTGTCGACGACGTAGAAATAGACACCTGCGGCGATCAGTTGATTATTTCGCGTCACCTGGAAATACGGGTGATTGATCTTGTCCTCATCGTGTTCGATGGTCTGTACCAGCTGCCCGCTGTACGAGTACACACGGATTGTGCACTTTCGCGGGAGATTGTAGAATCGGAGTTGGGAATTGATATCGCCGCCAACGCTTTCCCCTCCCTGACCCGATCTGATGAGGAATGGATTGGGAGCGACAAAGACTCTGTTGAGCGTCGATGCAGCGCCGATCGATGACTGGTGCAGGGTCATGTTGGTCCGGCCGCTCTTGTTCCCATTGTTGTCGACGGACAAAACAGAATAATAGAAGTAGTCGCCGATCCGTGAGTTCTTGTCGATGAACTGGTAGGTGCCGTCGACAAAGTACTGCGCGTCGCGTTTTGCGACGGAAACCAGTTTTGTCCATGGCCCAAGGGGATGAGATGATTTGTAGACCTCGTAATGATCGAACGTCCCCTGCAGTCTCGGCGCTGTGAACGATTCCACCTGTGGTCCCCACACGATTCTGTTTTCACCGAGCAGCGTGTTCTCCAGCTTGATCACAGGTGCAGGCACAGGAATGGGCAATGCATAAACGCCATGCTCGCTGTGATTCGCCGGCCAGAATTGTACATTGTTGTGGTTGGTCAACGGCTCGTTCGTATATGCCTGGATTGCACGGTCCGCGACCTCCCGGACTGTTACGACGTTCGAGTTGACATAGTCGGGCAAGGAATACTTGCTCAGATAGTCGCTCCCGAAGACCAACGTGTTCAGGGAGTTGGGGTTCAGTTCCTTCTGTGTCTTCGGCACCCAGTAGTTCGGAACCGTATAGAATGCATAGAGCGAATCTCCCGCCTCCGCGGTCGGCGGAGATGTCTGGCCGTTGCTGCCGCCGATGTCCTTCAGGCCCGCTTCCGTTTCTTCCGCACGTGCGGCCCCGTATCCACCGACTTCCGCTATCGTGATACGGACCTTTTCGCCGGGATTAAGATTGTACGGTCCAAACGTGAAGTTCCGTCCTATGGCGAAATACGTGCTTTGCCGCCAGTTAAAGGAGCCTCGGCCCACCCAATCTTCACCGAAGATATTCGCGTTCTTATTAGGGCCAAGCTTTCGATTCTGTGTAATGTCCAGAATGTAGGGAACCAGTTTTCCGAACGACGTCATCTGTGAGGTCTCCAGCCTCATGTAGTAAGGCTGCATGATGCGTCCCTGGGAATCCCACGAAACTGTGTCTGACCCGGTGAGGTTGGTTCTGGTGCCATCTCCTTTGATAACCAGATGCAGCGTATCATAGTACAGCACCATGAAACCCGTAGCCTGAGGGGAGAGCAACCCGCCGCCGTTCTTACCTGTGGCAGCATACTCCGCAAAATACTTTGGTTCCGGATTTCCTGTCCGGTGTAGTCCATACTGCAGCCAGCGTTTCGGATCAAATCGCGCGTTGTAGTCTTTCTTCTCGACGACGCTCGGGCTCCACGATTCGGATGTCCTGTTGTATCCGAACTTGCCTCCCGTAATGCCATGGTCAAAATTGATGATCAGGTCTTTGAGCCGGACCGGTCGGGCCGGCGTCGAAGGGTTTCCGTGGAGGTCGCCCGTGTTTTCAAATTCGTACTCGTAGATGATGAAATCATCGTAGTCCGGAAAGCTCCACGCCCGGCTGGTGCGTGATATGGTGACGCCGACGGGCGTCGCCCATTTGGAAATGATGATCTCTTCAGCCTCATTTGGAATGTATGCGGGATTCAGGCTTCCGTCGGCCAGTACGGGGAAATTCTCAAGGCGCTCCTGGCTCAGGGGGAATGAATTGATGTACTCCGCGACGGCATCGATCATTCCTCCACAGAACGCATAAAGCCGCTGGGTGGAGTCAACCCGATCGGCAGCGATCTGGACCCCGCCGCCGTACGAATTGTGCTGACCCGTATATTGTTTACCGTCGATGACGGTGGCCGAATTCCCGGGCCATTCGAAGGAAGGGATGCCGGGCTCGGTGTTGGCGTTCGACGTGACGTATTTCCGTCCGAGCTCGCCCGTGTTATAAACGGTCTGATGAAGCATCCCGCGTCTGTGAATGAGATAATCCTTCTGCATCTGCGCGGCGGTGACGCTTGCCAGCAGGAAGAGAAGGATTGCAATCTTTGTCATCGGGCCCATGAGTGCTCCTCACAAAGCTAAAAATTGATAACCATGCCGAAATTCATAGCTCTCGGCGTATTGGAGTAAATTCTGAATTCCTGGTTGATCAGGAATCCCGGGCGGAGATCATCTTCGTAGTAGGTGATATCTTCGCCCTTTTCGTACTTGACCGTCCATTTCGAGAGATTGCTGGTATTGTTCAGGTCGGGATTGAAGACCGCGGTGTAGTCATAAATTCTGGTATCGAACAAATTGGACACTTCGGCATAGAACGACGCACTGGTTCCGAAGAAACGTGAGAAGTACTTCGTAATCTTCAGGTTGGTGTTGTATTCATTCGGCGACCTCTTGCTCATGAGAATTCCGGGATTGAGACGCGAAGAATACGGCCGGCCGCTGCGCGCGAAGGACGTCACTGCAACGGTGATCCGCTCTAATGGATAAGCATCAAACAACACCGGACCCCATTCCTGGGGAGTGTTCAAACCCAGGTTGGCAACGAGATTATGCGTTCTGTCAAAATCCAGAAGTATGTCCTGCGGCACCGGGTCCCTGGATAGTCCACTCTCGTAGATCGTGGGGACTTGATTGCCGTCGGACGAACTGTTCTTCCCGGTCGCAACTCCGTAGGTATAGTTCAGTGTGCCGGTGAGCATCCCTCTGCGCCTTGCAAATCCTATCCGAAATCCGCGGATATCTGCGTAGTCCCGGTTGATATAGGTGACATAGTTCCCTTGTTTCGAGCTGTAGATGGCTTGCTGGAGCAGGTCACGCACGTCTTTGTAGTACCCGCTGATGTCGAGCGTAAAGCCCTCTCCCAATGATTGTGTCACGCCTATGTCGTAGCTGCTTGTTACCTCGGGCCGCAATCGTGGATTTCCGAGGGTCCCGACCACCGACAGAGCTCCTCCGTAACTATAAAGTTCTTTTCTGTTCACTGTTTGAGAAATGATCCGGACAAATGGAGGCCGCTGGAGGAACGTTCCGTAGTTCACATGAAAAACGGTCTCGGTCGAAACGGGGAAGGAGAACCCGGCGCGCGGCTGCAAGCGTGCAATGACCGGCGTCTTCGATTTCTCCGCATAGCGCTCGTCGACTCTCTGCACGCCAAGGCTGTCCGTGTACCGATAGGGGGCGTAGACGTCGCTGTAGTACATCACATTTGCATTATAGACGTCCAGCCTCAGTCCGACATTCGCGATCATCCCCTCGAATTCCATCTTATCCTGAGCATAGAGACCAACCTCGTACGGCTTGGCGGTGTATTGGGTGAGACTCCCTCCGCTTCTTGAATCGACCGAATTCAGATTGTGAACGTCGATCGTGTACCAGTTCCCCTGGATACCGGCAAGCAGCATGTGTGAAGAGGTGACCTGGCTCGTAAGAGATCCGTCGAGGCTGATCGTCCGGGTCTTTTCCGTGCTGAAGTCTGCATCAAGGTCGCCAAACGTGAACCCGTCGGGGAGATTAAACCATCCTTCCCAGATAAGAGGAGAGGAAACGCCGTCGAGTGCCCCGGGATCGATGACGGGTGAGCCGTCGATGGAGGTCGTCTTGAGGGAGTTTAACTTCACTTCGTAATATGTGCTTTGATTGACCGCGTGAGTCCAACGGAGACCGAGCTGGATGTTCTCATCGCTCGTGCGCTTCACACTCAACACACGGTCCCAGATCCAGCCATACCACCCGGTCGTCGTCCTGCCGCTGAGGGTGTGGCCGTCTGCTTTCGAATATGCACCGCTCAAGCGAAGGCTCTTTCCGTTTCCGAGGTCATACACCAGGTTGCCCATCAATTGCCGGCTGAGGTTGGGTTCCGGTGTCGGCAGAATGGGTGAGCTGTTATTTGTGTGAAGGGCCAGGAAGAGTCGGACATTGTCTGCCAGCGGCCCTCCGACGTTTGCATCGAGCGAATAGTCCCAGGTGTTGTCATAGTTCTTGCCGAAATCGCGGTGGGCCTGCAGGCGCCAGAGGGTGTAGATCATTGTTGCAAGCGTCAAAGTGTCTTTCCCGTACCGGCTCGAGTACCCGGAACCGATCGCGCCCCAATAGCCGTTGGGATAACTCGGATCACCACCCAGCCACTTTTCAGGTGAATCGAGCAGGCTCAGATACGGGTTGGCCTTGGGGTCCCAAACGCTCGGGCCAAAATGCTTGAGTCCCGGCGCTCGTGTTCGTACTTCCGCGCGTGCCGCCCATTTGGTGGCTGAGCCTTCCTTCATGGTGATATTCACGATACCTGACTGGGCGTTTCCATACTGTGCACCGAAACCGCTCGTGATAACCTCGACCTCTTCCACCGCGCTCATGATGGGATCGAACGCAGATCCGCTGTTGAGCGGATTCATAATTCCCAGACCATGGAGATTGTACAGCTCCTCGTTGTCGCGGCCGCCGCGAAAGTGACCGTCACTCACGTCCGATGATAATGTCAACACGTCGGAGATGTCCTGGATGCCTGGTACATTCAGTACTTCCTCGCCCCGCCGGATCTCGCTCGTTGAAGTCTTTTCCTTCTCAACATCCGGCCGTATTGCCAGGATGACAACCTCGGCACCCTGAATTACTGTCTCTTCAAGCGAAAAGTCGACCGTCGTCGTGCGGTTGGTGTTGACGATGACGCTCGTTTTTGTCACGGCACGGTATCCAACGATCGATGCGGTGAGGTCGTAGGCTCCCGGAGGCATATTGAGGATGTAGTAGTTTCCGTCGACGTCTGACGCTGCTCCGTACGAGGTGCCTCGGATGATTATGTTCGCCATCGGAAGTGGCTCGTTGCTCCTGGAGTCGACGATGCGGCCGGAGATCTTCCCGGAGTTCTGTGCCATGACGAGCGAAGAGGCCAGCGTGAGAAAGAAGAGGAGTCGCTTCATAGTGAGAATCCTTTATTTAAAGAGGCAGCAGCAGTCAGATACCGGACAACACATGGAAGAAACCAGCGCTCGCGAACTGTCAGCCTGCGAGCCGCATCGAGTTCGCCGCTCCACGCTGCAGGCGGTGAACTCTGATACACGAGAAACTCAAAATGATTTGACTGTTGTTGAACAATTCTTGAACACGGTGCAGGTCGGGTTCGGTCGCGGTGCGGGGAAATCTTCAAATATCTCTACGAACGATTAGTGGGATCCTTCCTCGCGGACGCTTTCATCGGAACTGCGCCACTCACCCGAATGCCGGGGCACCCCATTGGAGAGCAACGCGACCACGTCGAAGCCTATGGAAAAAAAGTTCCAGATTCAAGAAGAAACGAACCAGCTGGGTTCGGGATGGATCAATGAAGAGAGCCTCGTATGCACATTGTGCGCATTCCCCAAAAATAGCCAAAACCGGGGAATTCGCGAGGCGAGAGGTGTACGTTTCTAGAGTGGGAGGGAAATGTCAGAAGAATGTTGCGAGAATGTCTCACCCGAGGCAGCAGGGATGATGGACCCGTTCCGGGTGACTGCGTGCGTTGAGTGGGATGAATCAAATCCTGACTCGCTCCGCGAAGTGCCACGCACCTTCACGCGAGATCTCGTCGAGGTGCGCCGCACTTTCCCGCGTTCCCAAACATCCTTCTACAATCAGCAATCGTTGATCTTCAATCGAGATTCACAGGAACCCGCTCCCGGGGATTGGACTTTCAAGAAACCCGTCCCCCTGAGTTACATTGCCCTGACAAACACAGGAGCCTGCTGATAGCTGAAGGGAGTATCCGTCAGTTTCTTCAGAGCTTTCGACTGCCAGTTGAGGAGATAGATGTCGTACTGTGTCTGCTTCGAGTCAGATCCTCCGAAGGTGAGCCACTTCCCGTCGTCGCTCCAATCGTGCCAACCCTGATCGGTGACGTCGGTGTCGAGAAGTTTCCATTGCTGCTTGCCATCGGGAGTGACCGCATAGAGGCTTGACTTTCCCTTTTGCACTGATTCATAGCTGATGAAGTTCTCCGTGGGGTGCCACCGGGGTGGACCCGCGTTGTACGCGTGCCATGGGGCGGTGGTGTCATGGGCTGGATAGTGGCTAAGCTCGCGCTTGGAGCGCGATTCAAGATCCATGGTCCAGAGCTCCGCTTTCTCCTGCCGGTCTCGTTTGTTCTTGCGGTACCGATAGACGATGTCCCTGCCGTCGGGGTAGAATGTCGGGTCGGCATACATCGCAGAAGAAGAGCTTCTCCTTCCACGCAAAATAGGTCCATGCGAGGTCGTTGTGGTGTGTGATGTTTCGTTTGTTGCTTCCGTCGAGGTCCACCGCGAACACATCGTAGTTGCTGGCTTTTGAGTCGATCAGCACGTTGTAGGCGATGTAATACGCAGGCGATGTTTCTTGCATTTTCGGAAGAGTCAGGAAAGAGAACAGTCCCAAAAGGATGAGATTCAAGGACACGTTAAATCACCTCCACAACCCGAGTATGAATCCTGTGAGTGAGAAATAGACCACCATGTAACCGCCGTTGATCAGAATGTACCGCAGCGATCTTCGCTCGAAGAGCGCGATGATTGTAAAGATCATTGCCGCCCAGCCAAAGCCGGCAAGGAAGCCGGCCGTGAGTCCCCACGACCAGTCGGTCTTGGCGTCCCCGAGAAAGAAGGCGAGGTTGTACGATATGATCAGCGCAAGAAGAAACGTCAGTCCGTAGAGTTTTACAGGATTTACGTTTTTGAGCGACTCTTCCTGAATTCCGGTTTCCCGGAGCCATGCGCGATAAAACAGCGCCGGCGAATACCACAATGCGCCGAGGGCCAGGTTGAGAACGGCACAGACAAATACAGCTACATGATTAATGATCATATCTCCCATAGATCCTCCTTTTGTTAGTGTTTCTCATAAGATACAATCCACACGGGAGGACCGATTGTAAAAAAATTACCCGACGGGGACATAGTTGAGGATGCCGTTTTTCCTGGAGACATACTCTGTGGGCGTGAAACCGGAGAAGCGCTTGAAACTATGCACGAAGTGGGACTGGTCAAAGTAGCCGCAGTCGAGGGCGAGCTGGGCGCAGTCCAGGTTCGGGCGTCGCTCGATTTCCTGGACGGCTTTCTGGAATCGGTGGATCAGGAGATAGGTCTTTGGGGTTACGCCGACCGCTCGCTTGAACATTTCAATCGGCAAGGGAAAAAAAGGGGCGGCCATTCCTTTCTTGAATATGATGATAAACATCGCCGAGCCATTTCCGCTCGGAATGCTGATGGGTTGTGTCCGCACGCCCGATGCCCAGCACTCCTTGCACGATTGAATTTCCTGTAGCGTCACATTGTCGAAAATCGGCTGCGGTGTATCCGTAAGGTCGATGATGATCTCCGTATTGCCATCTGGCAGGAAGCGATCGATGGCATGCCCGACTTTGTAGTCAGAATAGCAAATAAAGCGCTCGATGAAAGCGCCGAGAGGTTGTTCGGGAACGCACGTGTCGAAGATCATGATTGGTCGCAGGCCTTTGGTCAGTCAGGAGATGAGAATAGAACACGGGTTATCGACGAAATGTTCCGGTGCAGCCACTGTTCGCCGCCGTAAGAGCGACACGATGAAAAATATTGCCGCCGGGGCGGACGTCACAGGCAGCATTGTCGCAGGAGATGCCCGTCGTCCCCTTCCGGTCGTGATTCCATTTCTGCCGGCGAGCTTCCCACTCGCAGTCTTTCTTGAACTAATCAAACCGATAGCTTACATTGCCCCTGCTTTGGATGTCGCGGCAGGTTGTTCTGCCCATCGAAAGGTCGCCGCGAAACCTGTGATGGGCACTTCTGTTGAGCGTTGGTACGTAACGGTGCATATGAACGCAGATTCTGCAAAGGCGGCTTCGTGAGCGACTCATCTTCCTCGACACCATCCGGATGGATGCGAGTACAGGCTTTCCTTACTCAGAAGCGAAGCATGGTCGGGCTGCTCGGGATGATCGTGCTCCTGGGGATGGGGGAGCACATGGCCGAGCGCTTCCTGCCTCTCTACCTGCAACAGCTGGCACAGGCCTCAACGGCCGTCCTGGCAATCGGCCTGTTGGCGGGAATGGACGATCTACTCTCTGCTCTCTATTCCTTCCCCGGGGGATATCTGAGTGATCGTCTGGGTACGAAACGGGCGCTGCTGATTTTCAACCTCCTTTCCATGATCGGGTACCTGTGTGTCATACTCATCCGAGCCTGGTGGGCGGTTCTGATCGGCGCGGCTTTCTTCATCTCCTGGTCGGCAATTTCTTTGCCCGCCACGATGGATCTGCTCTCGAAGCTTGTGCCGAAGAATCGGCGAACCATGGGTGTGTCGGTCATATCGCTGGTCAGACGGGTACCCAAAATGCTGGGGCCTGTGCTTGGTGGCGTCTGCATCGCGATTTGGGGCGTCGGGATGGGTGTGCGGGCGGCGTTCATGCTGGCGCTTGTGCTCGCTCTGGGCGCCTCCATCTTGCAGCAGCGCTTGATCACCGACGACTCCAGGGACGTAAAGGTTGCTGAGCCAAACCCGTTCCGGCTGTGGCGTGAGATGCCGGGCGATCTGAGGAATCTTCTCTGGTCGGATATCCTGATCCGCTTCTGCGAGCGAATCCCGGATGCTTTCGTCGTTATCTGGGCCACACGCCACGTGCTCCATCCCGTCTCGGAGCTCACGTTCGGCTGGCTTTCTGCGATCGAGAGCTTCACAGCGGTATTGGTGTACATCCCGGTGGCGTACATGGCTGACCGCTTTGGCAAGAAGCCATTCGTGCTGATCACGTTCGTCTTCTTCACCTGTTTCCCGGTGGTGTTGCTCTATTCACAGTCGCTCGGGCCGCTGATCGCAGCGTTCGTTGTCC
The DNA here is from genome assembly GCA_003519375.1 of Bacteroidota bacterium. Lineage (GTDB taxonomy): Bacteria > Bacteroidota > Ignavibacteria > UBA10030 > UBA10030 > UBA9647. The sequence goes on along the minus strand of DOWV01000380.1, from coordinate 347 downwards.
GCGGACTGAAGGAATTCGGTGAACCGACCCGTAAGGCGTTGATCATGGATCTGGCGCCGGAGGGACGCAAAGCGGCGATGTTCGGACTGTACTATCTCGCCCGGGATGTGCTCGTCGCTTTCGCTGCATTCGGCGGGGGCCTTTTATGGAGCGTATCGCCGGAACTCAACCTCAAGGTAGCGTTCGGCTTCGGTGTGCTTGGTACGCTCTGGTTCGCGTGGCGCGGAAGAGACCTAGCGGTTTCAACTCCAGTGAAAGAGAAGTGAGCGCGGCGGGATGTGAGCGTGCAGTCAAGTCGGATCCTGATGTCGGATCCTGAAACCGGTTGCGTTGATTTTGGCCCCTCA
>DOWV01000054.1:6307-15383 GCA_003519375.1 Bacteroidota bacterium | reverse complement strand
TTGACGAACCGTCCTTCTTCGTTCGGGCCCTTCTGGCGCCAGATCTTCAGTTTCACATCCATTACTTGTAGCTCCTTTGCGAAGGTTTCACGTACTCAAATTCCAATGGCTCTTTGTTAAGAATCGGGGTTTTGCCGGCACCGGCATACTCCCATGCAGCAACGTAGGCGAACTTCTTGTCATTACGCTTTGCCTCGCCCTCTTCCGTCTGATGCTCCTCCCGGAAATGGCCCCCGCATGACTCTTCCCGGTGAAGGGCATCCATCGCCAAAAGTTCACCAAGCTCCAGGAAATCTGCAACTCGCCCGGCCCGTTCCAGTTCGGCATTCAGGTCATCCGCCTGTCCGACGACCTTGACATTCTTCCAAAACTCCTCACGCACGGCGGGGATTTCCTTCAGCGCTTTCTGCAAACCGGCCTTGTTTCTTCCCATGCCGACATTGTCCCACATGATCTTCCCAAGCTCACGATGGAATTCTTCCACCGTCTTCTTGCCGTTGATCGACAACAGCCTCTTCACCAAGCCTTCGACACCTCCGACAACTTCCTTGAACGGTGCATCCTCCGTTTTGACCGCTTTGAACGGCGCCGTGGCCAGATAATCACCGATCGTGTACGGAATGATGAAATACCCATCGGCCAATCCCTGCATCAATGCGCTCGCGCCCAGCCTGTTCGCTCCGTGATCGGAGAAATTCGCCTCGCCGAGGACGAAGAGACCGGGGATCGTGCTCATGAGATTGTAGTCCACCCACAATCCGCCCATCGCGTAGTGCGCGGCAGGGTAAATGCGCATCGGAACGCTGTACGGATCCTCGGCGGAGATCTCGTGATACATGTCGAAGAGGTTGCCGTAACGTTGTTCGATGATCTGTCGTCCCAGTCTCTTGATCGCGTCGGCGAAGTCAAGATAGACAGCAAGACCGGTCGGTCCGACACCGAATCCCTTGTCGCACATTTCTTTTGCCCGCCGCGACGCAACATCCCGCGGAACGAGGTTGCCAAAGGAAGGATACATCCGCTCGAGGTAGTAGTCGCGTTCGTCTTCGGGAATCTGATCCGCGCGGCGCGTGTCGCCCTTCTTCTTCGGCACCCAGATCCGGCCGTCATTCCGGAGACTCTCGCTCATGAGCGTGAGCTTGGACTGATAATCACCGCCCTGCGGAATGCATGTGGGGTGAATCTGCGTGTAGCACGGATTGCCAAAAGCCGCCCCGCGCTTGTAGGCCCGCCACACGGCGGTTGCGTTGCTGGCCTTGGCCATGGTCGAGAGATAGAACACGTTCATGTACCCGCCCGTCGCGAGCACGACAGCGTTTGCCGAATACGATTCGATCTTGCCGGTCACCAGATCGCGGCAGACGATGCCGCGCGCCTGTCCTTCGACAAGCACCAGATCGAGCATCTCACGTCGCGGGAAGAACTTTACGGTGCCGGCATTGATTTGCCGGCTCAAAGCGGAATAGGCGCCGAGGAGAAGCTGCTGCCCTGTCTGACCTCGGGCATAGAATGTTCTTGAAACCTGAGCGCCGCCAAACGATCGGTTGTCGAGGTAACCGGCATAGTCTCGGGCGAACGGTACCCCCTGCCCAACACACTGGTCGATGATATTGCCGCTCACCTGAGCGAGACGATAGACATTTGCTTCGCGGGCGCGGTAATCTCCGCCTTTGACAGTGTCATAGAATAACCGCCAGATGCTGTCGCCGTCATTTGCATAGTTCTTCGGGGCGTTGATGCCTCCCTGGGCGGCGATGCTGTGCGCACGACGCGGCGATTCGTGATATGAGAAGGCAAGAACGTTGTACCCAAGTTCACCAAGACTTGCCGCAGCAGATGCTCCCGCCAATCCTGTGCCGACGACAATGACGGAGTACTTCCGTTTGTTGGAAGGGTTGACGAGTTTCATGGCGAAACGGTGGGAATCCCACTTTTTCTCTATCGGACCAGCAGGAATCTTCGAGTCAAGCTTCATTTGATGTTAGCTCCCATTGCGATGATCAAAGGACGAGCAAAACGGGACGAGCATTTCAATTATTTGAACCAGAGAAAGTACGCCGGCATGACTGCGAACACCAGCGGAATGACAAGCCAGAAGATCACGGCCACAGAGTCAATCAGCCACTTGTAGCGGCTATCCACCAGACCCAGCGTCTGGAACCCCGACTGGAAGCCATGTTTCAGGTGAAAACCGAGCAACGCGACGGCGAGGATATAGAAGATACCGAGCGTCGGGTCCGAGAATGCCTCCGAGACCATATCGTACGGCGCCATGGGCTCGGCACCGAACCGGGTCGGGATCCAGAACGTGAGCAAATGCGAAACGAGAAAGAAACCGACAATGCTTGCGCTCGCGGTCAGCATCGGCGTTCGTGACGAGAATTTTGTGTTGTCCTTGAGCCGGTACATTTCGTACCCGACAGGACGCGAACGCCGGTTCTGCAGCCAGACGATGGTGCCGCTGATGATATGGGCCACGAGGCCTGCGAAGAGCACGACCTCAACCGTCCGGATGAGGGGATTGGAGGACATGAAGTGTGATGCGGCATCGTACGCCTCCTTCCCGGCAAAGAGGAAGAGGTTGACCGCGGCGTGCACGATGAGAAACGTGCAAAGGAAGAGCCCGCTCAGGCTCATAACGATCTTCTTACCGACGGAAGAGCGATAGAATGCTGTGAAGGTATTCATAGATCTTCGTGTATGTGATCATTCGGGTGAAATCAGTCCGCAGCGAGCAGGTACGACCACCACCCCCGAGAATCGCACGAACAGCTGAACGGAGAGTGTTTCTGAAAGGGTACCGCGGGACCAGGATTTGATCGAACGGCGTGGAGAGAGTGTAGAAAAGAATTCCTGAAAAAGCAATTCACCTGGAACCTCTATACGGAGAGTTCGCATGCAAAGCCGCTAAGACACAAAGCCAATCCGAAATTTCAGATTCTTGGCGACTTGCTTGCCCCGAACGCTGTTGGTTCGGGGGCGGTTCCGCTCTCTGAATCCCGCCTTCAACCAAAATCTCCCGCTCTTGGATCCCGCTGATGAGCGGGATCCTGAATGCGGGACGGGCGCGGGACTTGGCGTGTTTCTTGTCTTCTACTTTGAGCTGGGCTTTGGTTATTCGTGGACGACGCTCTCGCTGATGAACCGTCGGATCGAGATAACGCTGCCGATGAAGCCGAGCAGGCACCCCGACGCAACGGTGAGTCCGTAGTAGATCGGCTTCACGTGCACAAAATCGACAAGTTCGACGGAAATCCAGCGGGCGAGATATTCAAAAACGAGAAAAAGAACTCCAGCCGCCAGCGCTCCGCCGATGAACCCCTGCACCAGTCCTTCGAGAATAAACGGCCCGCGCACGAACGACTTCGTGGCCCCGATGAGTTTCATGGTCTGGATTATTTTTCGCTTCGCATAGATCGCCAGCCGAATCGTATTGGCTACGAGGAAGATAGACGAAAGGGTGATAAACATGCCGATCCCGAATACGAGCCACAGGAAGGTCGTCGCACGCTTATCCAGCATCTCGAGAAGCGTCTTGCGATAGATGACGTCTTCGACACCGGGAATGCCCCTCACCGCTTCATAAATCGCCTCTGCGGATTTCGCATTCCGGTAGCCGTCTTTCAGGAAAATCTTGAGCGAGGCCGGAAGCGGATTGAAATCGAGCACTGTGTTGATATCTTCACCGAACTCATCTTTGAAAATCTTGGCCGCTGAATCCTTCGAGACATAGCGCACTTCCCTGATTCCGGCGAGAGCAGCGATGCTGTCCCGCACGATCGAAGTCTCAATCGGAGTCACGTAGTCGGCAAGAAACGCCTCCATCTCGACCTTCTCGCGGAGAGATTCCACGACGGTGTTCGCGTTGAGGACAAGGATGAAAAAAGATCCAAGAAGAAGGAGCGACACACAGACGGTCGCAATGGCAGCCGCCATCGAGAGCTTGGCCCGCCGAAATCCGGAGAATCCTTCACGCACGACGTAGAGAATTTGCATGGTCTGGTTGAGTTTCAGAGACGAATTGTAGAAAGCCTCAGAAAGCGCTAGTCAAGATCTGCCTCGTGCAAGATAATAGCACACAGAGTACACAGATGATACGTGATTTTCACTGATGATATTTTTTGTGGAAGATTTCTATTTCTGTGAATATCTGTAGCATCTGTGCGATCGGTGTTCAAATCAGAGTCTTCCCGTTGGGATACGCGCCGAGGACCCGCACGAACGTCGTCAACTCATCGAGATGATTGAGCGCCTGGAGCACACGTTCCTCGGCCGGCGATCCCTCGATGTCAAGATAGAACAGATACTCCCACGGTTTCCCGACGTGCGGCCGGGACTCGATCTTCAGCATATTGATGTCCCGCAATGCAAATACGGCAAGCGCTTTAAACAGGGCGCCGGCAACGTCCTTCACCGCGAAAACGAGAGATATCTTGCCTGCCTTGTCCAGCCGGCGGGATTTTCGCGAGAGAACGATAAAGCGCGTATAATTGCGGTGGTTGCTCTCGATGTTGCGCCTGAGGATGGAGAGTCCGTAGGTGGCAGCTGCGCGGGCGCTTGCGATCGCCGCGGCATTCTTTCTCCCTTCTTCGCGAACCATCTTCGCAGCCCCCGCCGTATCGTAGTATGCGACCGCGCTCACGTTCTTCTGCAAGCGCAGAAAGTCTTCGCATTGCCCGAGGGCCTGCGGATGGGAGTAGATCGATCGGATCGCCTTCATCGGAACGCCCGGCATCGCCATCAGGTGGAGCTGGATGCGGAGCTTCACTTCACCGACGATGTGGAGCTTGTGTTTCAGGAGGAGATCATAATTCTGATGGACACTTCCAAAGACGGAGTTCTCGAGCGGCACGACGCCAAACCCGGAGGGATGCCCGGTGGCGAACTCGAACACGTCCTTGAAGCTCTCCATGGGAACGAGCCGCGCACGGGCGCCGAAGTACGCTCGCCCGGCCTGCTCGCTGAATGCACCGGATTCACCCTGATAGGCGACTGTCAGCATAACCTCCTCAATTCAGAAATTCGACTCATCACGCCAGCGAACGATCTGCCACGGCCTTTCTGCTCCTGATCGCGCCAGGGCAAGCGTCGCATAGCCGTCGACCCGAATGATGTCGCTTGGATTGAACGTGACGGTCAGGTTGAAGTTCCTGCTTACACTCGCCTGGGTATTGAGAGAGTCGGTCGAGAGTGCGACAATGTTGTTCCAGACGAGATCGAGTCGTTGGACGTTTTGAAAGAGTCCACGCGTCGTCTGCATCTCTTCGTCCCTTCCCCATGTCACCTCGATGCCGCGATCGTAGTCGCGAAACACAAACGAAAACTCCGAGTTCAGGAGCTGGCCATAAATGGTCGTATCGCGAAACGTGTAGGCGTACTTCATGTTCTGAAACACACCGTCGATCGTCGCCGCGTCTCCGAGAATCGAGCTCCCCGTATCAAGACTCTCGTCCAAACCCGGTGCGAAGGGGTTGCATGAAGAGAAGAGGAGCAACATGGGCACTATGATGAGGCGCGGCATCATCCGGCAATCAGCACTCAGCGGTCAGCTATCAGCTACAACTCGAAACTTGAAACTCCTCCGCCAGAGGCGCCAGCCCGCCCACTTTGAGCTTGTGAGGCTGGCGGGGATCCGCCTTCGGCGGAAAACTCGAAACTCACAACTCTATTGAGCAAACTCTCCTTTTAAATCGCTCCACGCCGCGATCCCCGTTCCTGTCGGAAGGTCGACCCAGCGCCAGATGACCCAGTTGCGCGAGCGATCGGCAAGGAGAAAGAACTGGGCCTTGCCGGATGCGACTTTTGCCACCGCTGCTACAGAATGCGGCGCCGTGAGCGTATAAGTCGCTTCATACTGTGCCGAGTCTGATTGCAGGCTTTGAACGCTCAGTGTCTGGAATACCAGCGCTGCCGTTGACCCGGTCGGGATCTTTGAACGCAAGTTATCGAAGTATTGCTGCTCGGATTGCCTGTTCCAGAGCAGGAACACTCCGGTGTACTTCACTTTCGCCTGCGGTGTCGGCTCAAAGCTGAATCCCCGTCCCGAAGTCGAAGAATCAGCGAACGATTTCAAGTAATTGAGAGAGTTCAAGTCCCGAAACGCATTCGACATGTTCGAAAACACGAGAGAGGGCTCTGTCGCCGGAACGAAGCTTGAACTTGACTGAGAAGGCGCCTCAGGATCGCGTGTCTCGAAGATATTGCAGCCGATCAGTACGACAACGAGCGACAAGCCGGCCAGAAGAAGGCGCTTGGGGAATCGAATTCCGGAGCTCCGGCTGACCGAGGGATCTGCCATCACACGGCAATCCGTCCTTCCAACGCGCGGCCGAGCGTCGCCTCATCAGCAAATTCAAGATCTGTGCCGACCGGCAATCCACGCGCAATGCGCGTCACTTTGAGACCGAGTGGTTTGAGCAATTTCGAGATATAGAGGGTGGTTGCCTCTCCTTCCACATCGGGGTTCAGCGCAAGGATAATCTCTTCAATGGTCGAGGCCTCGATGCGCCTCAGAAGTTCCTTGATCCTCAGATCTTCGGGACCGATGCCGTCGAGCGGAGAAAGAGCGCCTCCGAGGACGTGGTAGAGCCCCTTGAATTCGTTCGTCCGCTCAAGCGCCAGAACGTCTGTCGGTTCTTCGACAACGCATATCGCCGTCCGATCACGCCTGGTGTTCGCGCAGATTGGGCACGGATCGTCTTCCGTGATATTGGAACAGATGGAGCAGTACCGCACCTTGTCCTTGACATTCACCAGTGCGCGGGCGAGCGTGTCGACTTCCTCGCGTTGCATCTTTACGACGTAGAGAGCAAGGCGATGGGCCGTCTTCCTCCCGATGCCCGGCAATTGGGCGAACTGCTCTGCAAGCTGTTCAATCGACTCTGCTGTGAGAATCACCCTTCAAAACTCCTTGGTTGATACGCAAAGATTAAGGCGTAACACGGAGGGACACCGAGGAAGACACCTCTAGAATCCTGGAATGTTCAGCCCCGGGATGTTCGGCATAACACCGCTTGTCACCTTTTGCATTTCCTGGGAAGCCATGGCTGCAGCGTTTTCCAGCGCTTTGTTGATGGCCGCAACGACCAGATCCTCGAGCATCTCCTTCTCTTCCGGATTCACGACTTCTTTTTCGATCTCGATCTTCACAATCTGCTGTTTCCCGTTGGCCGTGACCTTCACCATGCCGCCCCCAGCTTCGGCCGTCACCGTCTTTTGTTCCAGCTCTGCCTGCACCTGAGCCATTTTCTCCTGCATTTTCTGAAGCTGTTTCATCATGCCCTGCATGTTTGGCATTCCACCCTTCATCATGGGAAGATCCTTCGCGAGGTGATTGTTGTTGATTTTTGAACAATATAGTCTGAAATGGAAGGAATGTCAACGAAAGGAAGTGGGGACACTGAAGGAGTGCCGCACATCAGCACACCATCGCGGAGAAATGAATCGCTGCATGAAGATACAACCGAACCGGCTTCGTCCTGCGCTAGATGCCAGGTCATGACGATGCCCCGCACGCTAACCCGGAGAAGATCCGTCCAGATATTTCCCGATGAGGCCGATCAGCTTGGCGTACCGGTACGGCTTCTGAATGAAACCGGTAAGACCCAAAAAGTTGAGGTCGTTCTTGACCTCGTCCTGGCCGTACCCGGATGAGAGAACAATTTTGAGATCGTGTTTCAATGCCCTCAGCCGGCGAAACGTCTCCTTTCCCCCGATGCCCGGCATGGAGAGATCGAGAAGTACCAGTTCGATCTCATCCTGATGTGATTGGAATAGCGTAATCCCTTCCTCGCCGCTCCCTGCCGACATGGTTTTGACGCCCGCGCTGTCCAGCATGTCGATGACGACCTCCCTCACCTCAGCATCATCATCGATAATGAGGACCCGATCTCGTACCTTCTGGTTGTCCGGTGCATTGTCCGTCATATTGTGTCCTTTTTGCGTCTTCGCTTACCGGAGACATGAGGCCAAACGTCGTTCCGCGATCATCTTCGCCTTATGCACTCAGGACCGCGGGATGGCCGTGAGGCATTCCCGCAACGGCTGACGGGCCCGGCCCGCGACCGCCCACGCTCCTTCCGCCCTGTATGATCGCGTGAAATCCGATGGACAGCAAGCCCTCCCTGCCAGCTGACAACGGCAACGGGAACTTCGGGATCGATGCTCGAGCCATGACCTGACGTCACGCTGACGCTCACCTCGAATATGGGTTTAAACGGGATGTGCAACGTCTGCGAAATGGATAGCGGAACGGCTAAATCTTACCGCCACATCTATAGAAAGTACTCACCGTGGAGAGGCGAGTCAATATGCTGCAGAGCGTGGCGACACATCTCGAAAGAGAAGGGGCTCCCTGACTGAGCAATTTCAGAAAATGGACCGATCCTTGACTTTCGGCCGAAAGGACCATATATTTGAACAACCCGGACGAGTCATTCCGGGTTGTTCTTTCAGATGCCACTAACCAGGTGTCATCATGTTCTTTCAAATTCCGCGATAGCTCAATGGTAGAGCATGCGGCTGTTAACCGCAGGGTTGTAGGTTCGAGTCCTACTCGCGGAGCCCCTCGACTCGTCCCGTCCTCTTCAGGATGGGACGAGCCGTTTTGTAGGACGGGACTCGCTCGGGGCTTCCAGCAACACGGGGGACGAGTCGAGGAGTCCCGAGCGACCCCGAGCGAGCGTAGCGAGCCGAGGGGGAGTCGAGGGACCGCCTCATACTGAGGACCTCATGCCCGCTTGGTTCTACATCCTCCGCCTCCAGTCCACAAGACTCTATAGTGGATCTTCCCATTCTCTTGAAAAGAGAATCAAAGGTCACTTCGCTGGCAGAGCCTGTCGCACCACCAAGATTGATCCCCCAATCGCCTTGGTCTATTCTGAGGAATTTGCGTCTTATAAGGAAGCGTTCCGACGGGAGCAACAAGTAAAGCGGTGGAGCCGCGCGAAAAAGGAGGCTTTGATAATAGGCGAACTGGTTCGCTTGAAGAAACTCGCGAAGAGAAAAAGATCCTGAGAAGAACTCCGCGAAAGCCTGGGGCATTTGCTTCAGGCTTTGTCGTGTACGTCAGGTCCCG
>DOWV01000054.1:4172-6164 GCA_003519375.1 Bacteroidota bacterium | reverse complement strand
GTTAGCAAAAAACGCTAACTCGTGTCGTTTTGGGAGTTGTTCACCGTGCGTTGTTGATATGTCTGTCTAGGTTGCCAAGTTGCCGGAATGAGAATCCACAGAAGTCTGGTTAGTCAAACTTCTTCTTCCGAAGACTTGCATAGGAATCACGTATTTCCTTGAGACGTTTGTCGATTTCGGCCCTTGCGATCCACCGATGTTGCGTCATCACACCAAATATCTTTCTTGTGTTCGAGATATTGTCCAGCGGGTTCTCATCAAGCAATACCAGGTTCGCATTCTTTCCCGGTTCTATTGTGCCGGCACTGTCAAGCTCACCCAAGAACTCAAATGTGTTTGTTGTTGAAATCCTGAGTGCTTCGAAAGGACTGAGCCCCACACCCACAAGCTCCAGAAGTTCCTCGTGCAACGACAACGCGGGCAAAGTGGACGGCATAAGAGGATCGGTACCTATGATTAATTTTCCCCCCTGCTTATAAAATTCATAAACAAAGGGCTTTTGAAACAGATTGTACCCGTTACGTAATGCTGTTCGCTGTGGTCCGGGAATGCGACTATACAGATTTGTGTAGATGTAGTTCCATATCCCGAGCCCCATCGGATGCAAATACTCTGTGCCGGGTTTAGAGAACTCGCTCGCAGAATCTTTGAGCAACGCATTGAGGTTCCGATGGATAATGAGAGTCGAAGTGACCCATGTATTACTCTTTGCAAGGAGCGTTGCGTAGTACCCGACCTGCTCGGGAGTATAGCTCTTGGCGAACTTCATGATCTCTTCGGGATGAGCAATCATGTTTTGACCTGATGAGAGCACATATTCAACAGACGTGGAGTAGGGGACATGTCCATCCACGGGCATTTTCAGTCTTCTTGCCGTAGTGATGATCGTATCGTAAGATTCCTTATCGAGGAATGAATAGACCTTTACCCTGTCATATCCCTGGTCATACATCTCTGTAACCGCTTTCTTTGCCTCGTCGGCATTCTTGATCCAGGTGCAGATCGGCGGGGGCCACGCTTTGCCTGCCCCGTCAATCATTCTTGAGAGAATAAGCCTCGGACCCGTTGTTTCGTCTCGCCTAATCTTCTCCCGAAGCGGAATAAGTTCAGGCAGTGCCGACATCACCTCCATCGTGGTTATGCCGTTGGCAGTGTACAGGAAGAGAATATCGTCCAAGTCGATCTCCTCTCCTTTAAACTTCTTCTCAGGAGGGAACATGATGTTCCATGCGTCACCTTCCAAATGGACGTGCATGTCGGACAACGCAGGAATCATGAATTTGCCTCTGGCATCTATGACAGTTGCGCCTTGCGGTATCTCTATGGATGAAGACAAGCCGAGTTCCTTTATACGGCCGTCCGTCACCACTACAGAATAATCCGACAATACAATCTCCTTGTTCATGGGAACAACATTCACGTGTGCAAAAACAAACGTATTGCTGTTCTGGGCTTCTGACCATGAGCAAGCAAGTCCCACAATCAATACGATCGCGAGAATGATTCGAGGAACATGGTCCTTCATGGGGCTTCCCTTCCTTTCAGTGTTTGGATTCAGTGTAAGTTGTTGCCTCGCGGCCGGCAGCAGTCACATGAGGCAGCCTAGAAGCCAATTCCGACCTTGAAGGAGACTGAGTTGACTGCTGCAATATTGTATTCCACAGCAAGCCTGGCCGTAGAAATGTATGCAACAGCCCCGACCATACCTCGCACGCCCGGCGTGTTCTCGTCTCTCAGGTTCACGACATCAGTTGTTTCATGAGAGCGTGACAAATATGTCGAAACACCTGCATACGGTGAAACGGAAACCCAATCAGAGTACACGGCATAGTTCTGACTCGCCAACAATTCCACCCCATAGACTGTGAAATCAAAGTCGTAGGGTCCATACAGGGAGACAAAACTCAGGCGCGCAGAAGCAGCCCAGTTCTTTTCTGAATCATTTACAAAACTATATTGAACCTGTCCACCCCAGAATCCATAGTTCGCCCC
>DOWV01000054.1:0-3918 GCA_003519375.1 Bacteroidota bacterium | reverse complement strand
ACCTTCTTTAAGCCAATGGACAGAATCCGGATGAACAAAAGTATTGTTCCAGGCCTCACGAGTGTCATCAAATGCAGTTTCCCACTCGAGTATTGAAATTTCATGGTTCCCGACGCCCATAGGCTTTGCGTCAACGAGAGGACGAAAATAGGCGACGAGGCCAGCTTCTTCCGTAAACTGGCGCCACGCTTGTTGCGTCAGGGATGGATCAAGCTGAAAGGAGCATTCTGTCCATCTTGGATTAACGTGGAGCTTCACATTTTTGCCGCCACCGTGTGCAAATGCTGTAGATTGGAATAATGCAAGAACCAGAACTGCCGCTAATGTCGTGACTATCATGTTTTTCATTATAGTTCTCCTTGTGTCCGATTGATCGAGTTCTCTTTCTACTAAATGAGTTACCGTTGAAACGCTTGATACGTTGGCAAGTGCATTCATAACTGGATCTCCTTACTAAATAGTTGGTTGATCATTGCGTTGCGTGAAAAGTCGATTGCCTGTGACCTGATTGCTCCGACGTTTTGCTCCCCATCCTCTGCCCGATATCGCGGCCGCCGGGATGCACATCAGTCTCGGAACGAAAGGTATATTGCAAGAATCCATATGACTACGCTTAGGATGAAGAACCCGATCGATACGAGACGTACTATCATTTTCTTCATTTTGTTTTCCCGATCAGAATCTCATACCCAATCCCAGTTGAAGATAGAGGGGCAACACAGCGTTTTCATCGTTGAATTGCGCGTTGGTCGCGCCCAACCGCAGGGACAGGTCAAGACTCTCTCCGATGGTCTTCCCTCCCTGGATCCCGAAGTAGTAATGGCCCCCTGTAGGAAGATACCAGCCGTCTTTGATTCCCGGGAAGTAGGCGCGCATGATTTCGGAATTCTTGATTTGCGAGGTGATCGATTTGTCGAAGCCAAACTCGCCGCCGACAGACCATGTCGGTGTGTAATATCCGGCCAGAACGGCGAAATCAGAACCGAAACTCACAATCCTCACGAGTTCCGTTTGGTATCGTCTGAAGACAGAAGAGATTTTTATCGTAGCTGAAAACCCATGGAATTCCACGACTTCAACCTGTCCGCCAAGCCTGACTTTGAAGTCATCGAGCAGATTACTCCCCATGGGAAATGAGAAGTCAACGCCCAGCAAGGCAGGTCTGACGAGGTCAAAAGTCCGGGCGTAGCTCACCTGGGATGTGACTCCAAAATCGTATCCGACATTGAGCTGGACGACATTGGGTTGATCTTCACGCAGCGATCTCCAGTTGATGTTTTGCGAGTAGCCGGCTTCTGCCATAGCCAGCACGATTGTCAGCACCGTCAATAATCTTTTCATGATGATTCTCCAGTTTTGATGTTGGGTTATTTGATGGAGTTGAGATACGTTTTTGCTATCGGGTAGAATCTGTCCCATCCGAAATAGGGAATCTCGTGCCCCGTGCCGCTGATTTCGACAAGCTGCACGTTGGGATACGCCGAGGAAACCAATTCGGCGTGTGCCTTCCCGTATGCTTCGTTCAGCTCGCTGTACGCAAAAAGAACCTTTGTCGTGTACTGGTGAAGATTTGTAGTGAAATCGAAGGGACGAGCGCGAGCATGTTCAAATGACGCCGCCTTGCATATTGCCCCCATTCTCCAGAAAGGAGATGAACCCGCATTTCCTGCCTTGTTTCCCCTCGCAAAATCGGCAGCGGCTTGTAGACCGGCCTTGTAGTCAAGCATATTGTGATCGTTTCCCGTCAGGATTTGATCCAGGTAGACAAAATCGTTGCTCGTCTCGTCAAACAATTCAAGGGACATGATTCTATTCATATACCCCTTTGTATCATTCCAGGTGAACCCTCCCGGCTCACTCAAGACAACTCCGCTTACTTCACCCGGATGATCGTTGACGTAGGCGGTCGCCAGCATAGCTCCCCAGGAGTGTCCCATGAGAATGACTTTTTGATCTGGTCTCCGCCGATAGTATTTGATGACCGCATCCAGGTCATCGATGAACAGCTGTACGGAGGTGTAGACTTCCTTACTATGCCGCCTGGACAAGCCCGAACCCCGTTGATCATAGAAGACAACAAAAAAGCCATCTTCGGAGAACTTGCTGCATTTGAGTTGCCCGCGGTAGTCCCCGCCCGGCCCCCCATGCAGGACCACAATCATGGGGTTATTGGGATTGCCAAAAGTCTCAGCATGAAGCTGCGTGCCGTTGACCGAGATGGATGGAAGTGAAGGATCCTCGTCCACCGTCAACGGGACCAACTGGCCGGGTTCGCCGGGGTCAAGGATTTCACATGAAATAAAGGTGGCAGTGACCATTGCCGCCACGACAAACAACAGGAAGAGATTCTTCATATTTGCTCCAGATTGATGAATGATGAGATAGTTGATTGAATATCTGGTGCAAATATACGCCGCTGCTTCAGCGATATCGGTTCACCTTGAAGGCTGACACCGGTATTGTGGTGCGACCTTGCAAGCTGACACTTCAAAATCGACGGAAAAACGCATATGGCTGGAATCTTGGGGAAAGTGGGCGAAACATATACTGGCTGGCGCGAATGTTACGAAACCTTAAATGAGGCAAGAAGCGTGTTGCACACGCCGGGCTTCAAATGAGAGGATCTATGACGCCAAAATTTTGGGCTTTTTGAGAGGTTACAGGGAGGAAGCGCTTTGATCCTTGGTAAGCGAGGTAAAATACTCGGAAGGAGTCTGGCCGGTTGCCTTCTTGAAATAGCGGTTGAAAGAGGATTTTGAGTTGAATCCGCAGTCAAACGCCACAGAGAGTAGCGTGAGGTGTTGATTGCGAGGCATTGAGATGAGCCGTTTGAACTCTGCTACCCGATAGGTATTCACAAAATCGTAGAAATTCTTGTTCTCCCTCTGGTTGATGACCTGTGAGAGATAGTTCGGATGCACGCCCAGCTTGGCCGCCAAATCGTCGATCGACAACTCAGCGTTCTTGTAGAGGCCGCTTGCGCTCATAAGCTGTATCAATGCCTGATGGAGTTTCGTGGATGCATCTTCCGTCAAACCTGACTTTGGATACTTTTTCTTTTCTTCGGGATTTTCAGGCAGCAACGGACCATGGGTGAAAATCTCTCCCTGGCGAATTCCGAAGAATCCTATCAGGAATACGAACACAACAACTCCGGTGAATGTCAGGAGATCGTTTTTGAAGAACACTACAAGTAGCCAGATGACACCCAATCCGTACGTCAGGATTCGCAGCCAATGGAGATCGACCTTTGCGAGATCCGAAAACTGGTCTCGTATGTTGACCTCATGATTCCTGAGCAACAATGCAGACCAGATCACATAGAATAATCCGTAAGCCGACATTGCAGGTCCTTTGACCATGACAAACCATTCGTACCCTGCTCCATGATTTCTGTAGATTTGAATTTTTTGATCCACGGGGAGAAGGATGAAGCTGGCGAGGTACGCATACGTCAGCACTATCGGCAGAAAATGGAGTACCATGAGCTTCCGGTTCTCAGGCAACTGGTTCGTCAGCACGCTCACGTAGAAGTATAAGAAAACGCCATGGAACAGCGGGAGGGGTTGCTCAATGCCAAGCATGAAGGGAAAATCAACAACTTTCTCTGTGAAGTATAGAAAGAAGGTGAACAGGTGAAGGAGAATCAAAAACATCCACACAGTCAGGATCTGATCTGCGGCGGACTTGTTCTTCTTGCTGAGCAGCAGGAACTCGATGAGTACGGCAATACCGATCCCTGCAACAAATATCATTTCCATTATTGTAGAACCGCTCGAAGAGGAGGTATTTTCAACAGGCCGGCCCAGGACTCATTCTGAGCCACGGTTATTGCATCATGCGCTTTCTTGAATGTAGGAAAAGGCGGATTTGGAATCAAATACAAGCAAGGACAGCCGCCTCGTGACGTTGAACGCG
>DOWV01000361.1:11945-14693 GCA_003519375.1 Bacteroidota bacterium | reverse complement strand
TTTGACTATTGCGGAAACCGGTCCGCCTTCCTGCAATAAATGGTAACGGGATTCCAAACTACTGTCAAGGATGTGGATCATATCCCCATTCCGCCCGTTTGCCTGCGGTTTCGTCCATAGCCGGACGACAACGCAGGCTGAGCGCGATAGAACCCTTGAGTGCAAACCCAATTGGAGCGGCCCTCAGGACTGAAATCGAGGATTAACTACTTTTCCATCCCTTTGGACGATTGTCTCCCCTTCTATCTCTCCGTAAGATCATCTATATGATGAAATCCGGGAAACAACACACCAAACGATCGAAACATGTTTCTGCATGGGTTGTCTCCGCCAATATGGGGTACGGCCACCAGCGCGCAGTGTTTCCGTTGAAGGACATCTCCGAAGGAGGGCTCATGACCGTCGGCAAGAACGACGGATCGAGCACGAAAGAGCAAAAATCATGGAAACGGCTGCTGAACGCGTATGAATCCCTCTCCCGAACGCGTGGGATCCCGCTTCTCGGCAAACCGATCTTTGCGATGTTCGACGCGTTGACGCATATACCCGAGTTCTATCCCATCCGAAACCTCTCGCGCAGCACCTACCAGGTCAATCTGTTGGAAACCACCATCAACAACGGATTATGCAAAGGGATGATGGAAAAGATCTCGACAAGGCAGCTCCCTTTGGTCACTTCATATTTTGCACCGGCAATCGCGGCCGATATGCACGGGTATGAACCAATCTATTGCATTATTTGCGATGCAGATATTAACCGGGTATGGGTAGCGAAGCAACCATGGGAGAGCCGCATTAACTATTTCGCTCCGTGCGGCACGGCGGCACAGCGGTTGCGATCGTACGGCGTGCCGGAAGAAAGAATATTCCTGACAGGATTTCCTCTTCCACCCGACCTGCTGGGAAACAATCTTGCCACTGTAAAGTCGGATGTCGGCCAGCGGTTATGCTACCTTGACCCAAAGGGCAGGTTTTGGGCGAATCACCGGCAGAGCGTGGAGCATTTTCTCGGCAAAAAGAATTGCACCTTCCGGGACAAACGCGCGCTGACCATCACCTACGCGGTCGGCGGAGCGGGGGCGCAAAAAGAGATCGGAGGACGGATCGCCATGAGCCTGAAAGACAGAATCCGCAACGGCACGGTCCGATTGAATCTCGTCGCGGGCACGCGCCCGGAAGTGTTCTCCTATTTTCAAGAGATCAAAACCGATATCGGGTCCGACAACGTCCGTGTTTTGTACGCGGAGACACTTGATGAATACTTCCAGCAATTCAACACGGCAATGCGCGAAACCGATATACTGTGGACAAAACCAAGTGAACTCTCCTTTTACGCCGGACTGGGCATTCCAATCGTCATGACGCCGCCGATCGGCTCGCAGGAACGCTTCAATCGGCATTGGCTGTACGAAATCCACGCGGCGGTGGCACAGAAAGACCCCGACTATACGCATCAGTGGATGTTCGAACTGTTGCAGGAAGGGCGCCTCGCCGATATGGCGTGGTCCGGCTTCTTGAAAGCGCGAAAACTGGGCACAGCACAAATCATGGAGGTCCTCAAGACAGGACACATGACGCGCAGCAATTCGCCGCTGGAGCGGTAGCAATTATTCTTGCGTCGGGCTCCATTCGGATTTGCCCGCAATACGACATCGATACTATGGACAATCACAAAGAACGATATCTTCTCCTTTATCTCAAAACCGGCGAAGGACATTTCGCTCCCGCCCGCTCGATTGCGCAATATCTTTCTTCCATCCATGGTGATCGTATTGACCCGGTACTCGTCGACGGCCTTGCGGAGGCAAACCCGCTGGCGCGATCGATCCTCGAAAAGGGCTATCGGCTTCTGCAGGCGCGCGCACAATGGTACTACGAATTCATCTATGCCATCAACAAATTTCGACCGATCGGATATCTCAATGTGGCCATGGCTGATTTTTTCATCAGACCATATCTCAAAAAACGCATTAAGGAAGAACGGCCCGCAAGAATTGTGATTTTCCATTTCCTTCTCATTGCACCGGTGTTCGAAGTTCTGAAGGCTCTCCAGTACGATATTCCGGTCATCACCGTCGTGACCGACCCGTTTACGGCACATCCGCTCTGGTTTCAACGGCCGCAACAGCGGTATATCGTCTTTAGTGAACGGCTGAAAACAGATTGTATCGAGAGACGAAAGATCCCCGAATCCCGGCTCCATGTCTTTCCATTTATCATCAATGACAAATTTTCGGCTCCTCTTTCAGATGCGGATGTAACACGAGTGAAACAGAAGTTCGCTTTCAGGCTTGATGCAAAATGTGTTCTCATTATCGGCGGAGGGGACGGAATTCCGAACGGAAAGCACATTCTTCAGGGGTTATTGCATGCTTCGGTGGATGTTGATATCGCTATCGTCTGCGGCAAAAACAAGGTCCTCCATGCCGATGCTCTTGAATTGCAGCAACGCTACCCTTCGCTCAAAGTGTTTGCGTTCGTCGATTTTGTGTATGAGCTTCTCAATGCTGCGGATATTGTGATAACCAAATGCGGCGCGTCGACGATTATGGAAATCTTGATGATGAAGAAGGTCCCCGTCATCAACGATTATATCTGGGAACAGGAATTGGGCAACATGGAATTTGTCCGCGACAACAAACTCGGCATCTTTGAGCCCGACATCGACAAACTCCCGCAGATCGTTCGAGACCTTGTTTCAGACGACGATCAATACCAGCGATTTCGCTCAAACATCGAAAAAATGAA
>DOWV01000361.1:0-11736 GCA_003519375.1 Bacteroidota bacterium | reverse complement strand
GTGAATCCGCGTACGAAAACGAAACATGGAGGCGGGCACCATGGGAACACGGCAATGGGCCTCACGAAGCCGCCGTTCAGCGATCGTTATTCTGCTTGACTCGCTGGCCGGGGTTTACCATCTTAGGCTGGCATTATTGAATGAAAGGTCCGACCCATGACAAGTGGAAAGTGGCTCGTGCGCGCTTGTGGATTGATCTCCCTCCTCCTGCTATGCAGCAACCTCTACGTGTTCTTTACGCGTGAGTGGGAGTCCTCTTTCTTCCCCACATCTTATGCAACACTCTATTATCCGCTCGATGTCCCGACGATCCGCTCATGGAAGCTCGTGGAACGGAACAAAATTCAGCTTGACCTCGCCATTACCGGTGACGTTGCTGAATGGAAAGTCCTGACAGATGGAGGGAAGGAACAGACTGCGACCGGAAACAAGCCGTCGTTTCGCATTGACACAACCTTCGCCGAGCTCCATACCTACAAACTGACCCCTGTGACCGGTCAACCGATGCAATCGATCGAAATCTCCATCAGGTTCTACGGAGAAGAATTCTACGCCTCTCAGGGGATGAAGCGCGACGATGTCTACATCGTCCGCGCAAATGTTCCCTGCGGGGAATTCGAGCAGTTCCCGGTGAGCGATTGGGTGGACGACTACCGCTATGTCGGCGAGAAAGGGCTGGCGGAGGTCGACCGCATTCTGCACGACGAGTTGGGCATACGCGATACAGATCCGACCTTTACGCGCATGGAGAAGCTCATGCCATATCTCCGGAAGAAGCTCAGCAGCTCGGGGGGCGTGCCGAAGGATGACGAACGCTGGATGAACCCATGGCAGCTGTACGGCGAAATGGTCGCCGGCACCGGGAAAGGTTGGTGCACGCAGAATGCGCAGGTGTGGGTGTTCTGGGCAAACCGCGCCGGCATCCCCACGCGATTTGTCTTCGGCGCGCGGACACAGGATAACAAGATTGTTTACACTGGGCATTCCTGGGCAGAATCTTACATTCGTGAGCAAAACCGCTGGGCATTTGCCGACGTCACGCAAGGCGAGTTGTATGTCACCGACAAGCTGGGACAGGTTCTCAATACGGTGGACCTATTCCACTTGAACCAGCATAACGCGTTTGACAGCACGTTCATCCGGCTCTATGTGAGCCAGCAATGGGAAAACCGGCCGGGCATCCCTGGAAAAGACACGGTGGTGACAGTCCCTTTCACGCTGTGTAATAATCTCCTTCGGGACGAATTCACATCTCATTCGATTTTCAAGTTTCGCCGACCGCCGAATGTAGAGGATGTTCGGGAGATCTATACGGGATTCTTTCGCGATTGGACGTTTCTTGTCGGAAACCTTGAACGCTATCTCTTCAGACCCCCGCTGGCGTATTCGTTCTATCCGACGGAGGGAGAGCGAACATACCTCCTGCGCCGGGTTCTATTTCTCGGTTTGCTAATGAGTGTCGTCGTCTGGATATCGCTCCTGCTGACTTACAGGCGAAGAAGAAGGAAGGGAGGGTTGGATGGAAAATGAGAACGCGAATGGCAGACTATCTCGCAGGCGGGACCCTCCAGATTGTCCCGAGGATCCCGGGCTTCGTCCTGAGCGGGTCCGGCGGATCCATACGCTGAATTGTCCCTGGTGGAACATTCGGTTGATAATACACTGTCAAGATAACGCCTCGCTCAAGCTCTACTGACGCCGGGTAACCCAGATCGGTATTCGGCGCGTCATCCCGCAGAATCACTTCGTCCCCGATACTCCAGTTCACCCCATCATTGCTCAAGCAAGCACGTTGGCCATACGGCGGGCGGCGATAACCGTACGTGCAAAGAACTCGTCCGTCGGCGAGGAGAGCCAAGTGGGGCGGAAATCCCCACAGCGGAGTTGCGAACGGTGCAACCCACGTCTTCCCATTATCGTCCGAGTACGATTCCCACAACACGCACCGCGGATCCCGGTCATTGTAGGGTCGAGCGGTCGCCCGGATCATCATGATCACACGTCCGTTCTTGAGCTGCAGTATGTGCGGTTCGCCGAAACTCAAGCTGTCGGGTTGTGGTGATAGAATTACCGCCAGTCGATGCCAGGGGCCGGAAGCCGAGTCGGCCATGTGCACCTTGATGCTATCGGGGCTTTCGCGATAGGAGGCGAGTAGAAGACTCCCGTTCGCCAGCTCGATCCCGCCGTGAACCGAGTCGTGTCCGCGGATCAGTCTCGTCCAAGTCCGCCCTCCGTCGCTTGAGACGGCCGTTGAGCCTCCGGAGATTTTCCTGCCGTTCTGGTAATCCATATTTCCGACGATCGCGATCCATCGGTCGAGCTGGTCGCTCCCGTAGGAGTTCGGTGCGAGGTTTTCGTAGAACTTTTTTGTGTGGAGCGTTGACCAGAAGTGACCCACGATCCGTCCATCACGAAGAGTCGTGATCCCCGATTCACGGTCATCAATGGGAGAATCAAGGACGGTGACCGGTCGGAGCCATGTCTTTCCGTTGTCGGTCGATCGGCCGAGAAGGATCGCGCCGTTCGGTCCGAGATGCTCCTCCGTTCTCGTGAAGAGGACGACGATGTCGCCTCCCGATGTCCTGGCAATCGAGGGCCAGGCGCAGTACTCTCCCGGCGACTCATAGATGTTGATGTGCCGGACGACGACTGCTCGACTCCTCGGTCCCGTAGCATCCTGGGAGCGGGACACCGACGGGCACGACAGGATGGCGGCACAGGCAAGGTATACGATCCACATTGTCGATTCGCGGTTGCGCATGTTGAGTACAAAACTAGGACTGCCTCATCTCAATTGCAAATGGGAGTCGACTCCGGGCGAAATCGACGCCACCCGTATCGAACTCAAGGGCTCACGGATTCTTTCTTTCATCATTTTTGTCTGCCGACCTCCGAACCATTCTGTCTGATTATAGATGGGTGGAGACGCGCTCGTAGCAGATGCGCCAAAAAGAGGGAGGATTCGCAGTGCATATTTCTTCTACAATCGTTGAGATAATCAACAGTAAAACCTACGAAGAAATGTAGAAATCGTCGATAATGGTAAGAAAACGCCAACTGTTGGTATGGAACAAAAGTTGTAATGGTACTACAGTTCACTTATGGAGTGAATCTTGATCAGTTACAGGAATGCTGCGGTAGAGATCATTCGACTGGGTCTCTGGAATCACCGTGTCCAGAATGCACTGGCAAAGGACGTCGACCTCCCAGTGTATCAGCTCGAGTGCGTTCTCCTTCTTCACCTCGACAAGCCAGATTCGGCAGGCAGCGTGGCCGAAAAACTGGGTATTCACAAGAGTTCCCTTTCAAAACTGCTTTCCGCGCTCCAGCAGCGAGGACTCATTGAAAGGGCGCTTGGAGACACAGATCGTCGGACGGAGCGGCTGACACTCACAGACGCCGGAACCGCATTGGTCGAGCGTGTTCAATCAAGGGCCGAAGAAATCGCCTCTGCCCTTCTGGCGCTTCTCCCGGAAGAGCGACGGTCTCAGTTTATGGGTTGTGTCCGCACCATTACATCGAATGAGGTCCTTGTCGGAATCGAAACTCCACGCAATCAAACCGAGTCGTTGCACGAACCAACTACCAC
The DNA here is from genome assembly GCA_003519375.1 of Bacteroidota bacterium. Lineage (GTDB taxonomy): Bacteria > Bacteroidota > Ignavibacteria > UBA10030 > UBA10030 > UBA9647. The sequence continues at coordinate 8,147 of DOWV01000361.1, read as the reverse complement.
ATAGAAGGAGGTTTTCATGAAGATATCTCGAAAGGATTTTCTCGCGTCAGGGACAAAATATGCAGCCGGCGCAGTGATTGGTGCCGCTGCCGCCGATTCCCTCATGAGCAAAGCGATGGCAGGCATGAATGCCACATGGCCATTTCCCTATCAGGCACTTGACGTCGAGAAAGTGCGGATGTTGGGTCACGATCTGTATTACGACACGACATACGGAGGATGTTGTTTCGGAGCATTCGCCGCGCTTGTCAATGCCAGCGCAGCCGTTGTCGGAGAACCCTTCACCTCTTTCCCGGTCGGAATGATGTTGTGGGGTGGCGGCGGTGGAGCAAGTTGGGGAGGAACTTGCGGTGCGGTGGCCGGTTCAGCCGCTTTCATCGCACTCGTCACGGCTAAGGCAAATGCCTCTGCCCTCGAGAGCGAGGTCTTTGGATGGTACACACAGACGAAATTCCCCACGGACGCAAGCAACCAGTACGGGGTTGAATCGAAATATACACAAAACAAATACACTCAGACGCTCGTACAGAATATCTCCGGCTCCATTCTCTGCCACGCCTCGATCGCAGAATGGTGCAAGACGGCAAAAGTGACAGAGGGTTCTACTGAGCGCAAGGAACGCTGCGCTCGCCTTACGGGCGACGTTGCAGCGTACGCCGCAAAAATCCTGAACGACAAACTGGCCTCGACGTTCGTTCCGCTCTTTGCCTCACCCGCAATCATTGCCGAGTGCAAAGGATGCCACAGCTCCACCATTACATCGAAGATGGAATGCACCCAGTGTCACGGCGACCACAGAACGGGCGCAACTCATGCTGCAGAGCCCGAAGGCATCGCCGCCGATTATTTGCTCGAAAACAACTACCCGAATCCGTTCAATCCTCAAACGCGGATTCAGTTCTCTGTCCCGGCTGCAGCCACCGTCGACATTGCGATTTACGATATTCACGGCCGTCTGGTACGAAATCTGATTCCATCGCAGCATCGCGAATCAGGCCGGTACTCGATTGATTGGGACGGCAAGGACAATGCAGGCGGAAGAGTCGCCAGCGGCCCCTATTTCTGCCGAATGCATGCCGGACGGTTCTCTGCTACGAAGAAATTGTCGCTTCTTAAGTAGCACCAGGCTTCGACCTCTCGGAAAGGGGGGACCGCTCAGGGTTCCCCCTTTTTGTTCTATTTCGTCTTCCGAACCTCGTCTATGCATTCCGTCACCTTTCAATTCTCCACTTCTCAAATGTCACTCCATCCGGAATGCAAAAAGGCCCAGCGATTGCCGGGCCTTAGGCATGAACCGTTCGGCTTTCTATTTGCAGGGGACCGCCTCATGTACGAGACCGCCTCCTGGCATCTGTTCAGAATACCACGCCGTCACGGTGAATGATTAGCAGATGATTTTTTCCGTACATAGCGATTGAGCGACCAAAGAAGCATAAGTAAGAGTATGGCAACAACGATATACACAAGAGGTGAAACCGGTGCAATCGCGCTCTGCCATGACCCGAATTTCTTTTCTATTTCTTCCTTCTGATTTGCCGTTATTTTTCCTGATCCTGCCAGGACCGGCAGCCACGTAGGCTCAAGATCGGTTTTCCACACCGAATCATTGAACGTATTGAATCGTTTTAACCGCACATCACCGGGCTCTTGCTTTGCATTGCTTATTTCTGCAGCAACAAATTCTGAGAAGTTCCCGGTAAACTCGTCTCCACTCGAGAATGGTTTTAACTGAATTCCGCCCTTTTCCAACAGAACTCTCAGCGCATTCCATGTGCCCTGATCTACCTTCGAAGACCACGTGGCCAACATGGAGTCTATGAGAACCGCTTCCTTATTCTTCTTTCTGCCACCCAGATAGATGCTCGTTATTTTTGGCCTGAGCCCGTTCCACTGGCTTGAAAAACGTTGGTTTTGACGTGCAATCTCCGCATAGTCATTCGGCGAGAGATTTGTTGACTCGAGGAATTTCAGATTGTCTTCGAGGCTCTTCTTGATGTTTGTCAGAACATTTCTGCGTTCGAGTCTAACGGATATTCCCTGCTTTTCCACGTCATTCATGGACGCAACGTCTTTATCATACTGCATGAACAGACTGTCCACCAGCGCGAAGATCAGATTATCCCGCTCTCTCAAACTCTGGCGAAGTCTGGAGATTACGATTTTCAAAGAGTCAAGCAACGCCCTGTCCATGGCCGCGGCTTCCATGTTCAGGAGATGCGCTCTTTGAAGGTTTGTTACTTCAGTGGACATGTCATCTATTCTACCGGACAACTCCCGGACCTGACTCTCGAGCGCCGCAATTCGAACAAGCTGTGTTTCGATAACACCAAGATCTTTCTGCCGCACCAGCAACCTCCCCTTGAGATTCGTGATCGTCTTTGAGTAGTCGTCCGGGTAGAGGGCGCGATCCAGGAGTTCTTTATGCGCAGCAAATTCCTTCTCCATTTCTTCTATGAGAGCATTGACATCCGCACAATCGTGAGCTGATTGTGCAGAATCGACATCCCTGAACAATTCTTTGACTGATTTAGTAAACCTGTCAACGATGGCACGATCAGATATTTGTTGCGCGGTCATAGAGGCGACAACGATGGGCATAAGAAAGATGAAATTTTTCACGGTCCTCATTTTTTGCCTCCTTCCGCAATCCCATCTTTCGTCAGGAGAATGGGAGCTTCGTTTCCCCTTTTCTCGTTGATCAGAGAGATGTAGGGTGCTCTTTGATTGAGGGCTGGCGCATCGAGTCCTTTCTCAGAAACAAATATTTTCTTTTGAAGGCTCAATGTGCCATCTCCGTGTCTGAACACATAGACATTCTTGAAGCCCTTCGCAGTAATAAAAAAATAGCCCGCTTGATCACGCAGGACATGAAGTGTGTGTTTTGACACAGAGGCGGAATCCTGCAGCTCTGCAAAAAAGAGAGCTTTGACATTGAAACTCAGCTGATACCGTGCTTCCCGCAAGTTTCCCTTCCCGTCCGGTTGGAGAGCTACTTCGATGGGCCAGGAAAAATCGACCGGCTTAAGCACTAACGTTGAACATCCCATGATCTGAACAGCCAGGAACCATGCAAAGATATTGAGGGTCGTTTTCATATGCTTTCCATTGTGCGATGGTCGACTCGTATGTGGAAGAATGAGATCGGTACCAATGTAAATAACTACGAAACAGAATACAAGGTGGCCTTTCGCGGTGCCCCGGATATCCCGCTCGAAGCGAGCCTTCTGCAATCGTCAAGCAGGCTTGTTTTGGGATAGCATTGCAGGTTTAAGTCGGCTTCAAAAAGAAGGGGCCGGATCTTTTCAGATTCGGCCCCGCGCAATAGCGGCGGCAGGAAGTGCCACGACAGAGACTTTGCACTTTTTCTGACAGCGTTGCTCCGTGTGCCCATTTTACAGAGCCTGAACAACCCGGCTGTCTCGCGGCAGTGATATCTTCGGCACTGACCTGTTCGAAGAAATATCAAGATGAAGTGACTCTCCCATCAAGGAGGTTGATAATCCTCTTCCCATACGACGCATTCTTTTCCGAGTGCGTTACCTGGATGATGGTTGTCCCTTCACTGTTCAGTTTCTTGAACAACTCCATGATTTCTGAACCCTGGGCGGAGTTCAGGTTGCCGGTCGGCTCGTCGGCAAGGATGAGCTTGGGGCTGGTGATCACGGCCCGGGCGACGCCCACGAGCTGCTGTTGTCCACCGGAGAGCTGGTTTGGGAAAAGGTCTTTCTTCCCGACAATCTGGAAGCGATCGAGAGTGTCTGCGACAAGACTCTTCCTCTCCGAAGCACCAATCTTCTTATAGAGAAGTGGCGTCTCGAGATTCTCATAGACCGTCAGATCATCGATCAGGTGATAGCTCTGAAACACGAATCCGATGTGGTTCTTGTGCAGTTCTGAGCGCGCTTTTTCTCCCAGGGTGTGAGTTGGTTCTTCGAGGAAGAAATACTCTCCGTCCGACTGTTCGTCGAGCATCCCGATGATATGAAGCAGTGTGGATTTTCCGGATCCGGACGGACCCATCACGGAGACGAACTCGCCCTCCTTGATTTCGAGGTTGATATCGCGGAGCACGTACGTTTTAACGAAACTGTTGGTGTACCATTTGAAGATGTGATTGAGCTTGATCAAGGGGATATCCCGGGGAAAAGAGAAGTTGGTTGATTGATGAATTGGTTCATTGATCGCCCCTTGACGGGGCAAGTCGGTTCATTGATGATGGGGTCACTCCGTGCGCAGGGAATCGACCGGATTCGCGGATGCCGCCCGGAACGCCTGCACGCTCACGGTCAGTATGGCAGTCACGAACGCGAAAACTCCGGCAAGAGCAAAGACCCACCAGCTCAGCCCTGTGCGAAAAGCAAAATCCTGCAGCCACCTGTTCATTGCCCACCACCCGACGGGAGAAGCAAGGAGAAACGCGACAAGCACCAGCATCATGAATTCCCTCGTCAGCAGCGAGACGATTCCGGTCACCGAAGCCCCGAGGACCTTCCGCACGCCGATCTCCTTCACCCTGGCGTTAGTCGTATGAATGACGAGCCCGAGCAACCCGATGCAACTGATGAAGATAGCGAGACCCGCCGCCCAGTTCAAGAGGCGGGCGGTGTTTTGTTCCGTCTTGTAGAATGCCGCTATGGTTTCATCGAAGAAACGAGATTCGAAATTCTGGTCCGGATACACCTCCTTGAAGGCGCTCTCGGTTTTTTTCAGGGCGACCTTCCACGAATCGGGATCGCCCGCCTTGAGCGCAAGGTGAAACATGAAGCTGGACTTTCCAGCCGAAGAATAGGCAAGGGGTTTGATTGCCTGATGCGTCGATTTTGTGTGGAAGTCCGCGAGAACTCCGACGATCGGGATCATCCCATGTCGCTGGATGGAGCGCCCGATTGCATCGATGGGGTTGGAGAAACCAAGGAAGCGCGCGAATGTTTCGTTGATGACGAACTCTCTTGTGGTGTCACTCTGCAGGAGATTGCGGCCGGCAATGAGTTTCATGCCGTAGAGGCCGAAGTAGCTCGTGTCGGCATATTTTATTTCCACCATGGTTTCCACGATGCTCTTGCCGTTGTTCACCTTCATCGCGGTCGAAGATGTGCCGTTCGACGCCGGAGGATCTCCCGCGAGGCTGATCGTGTTGATCTCCGGTATCTCCCGCAGCCTGTTCAGCAGCGTGAAACGACGCAGATCGCTTTTCCCCGCCGTCCTGGACCACTGCCAGGCATCAAACGACCACGGTACGTGAAACGAGACGATCGCATCACGCCGGTATCCGAGATCCTTGTTGATCGAGTACAGCGTCTGCTTGCTCACGACCACGGCGGCAATGATGAGAACTTGAGCGACGGTGAATTGCGAGACGGTGAGGATTTTCCTGATCGACGTTCCGCGCGTGGTCGCGCTGCCGGCGAACATCTGGTTGCGGAGGATCGTAATCGGCTGAAATCGAGCCAGAACCAGAGCCGGATACGTACCGGAGAACAGGCTGATGATGACATCGAGCGCGGCGAGAAACACCCAGACATGCCATTGGAAGACTGATGCGTACGTCACCCCCGGCGGTATGAAGTCCCGGAACAGGTCGACAAGCGACTGTGCAATAGCCACGGAGAGAATCGATGCCACGACGGTAAGGAGAAAAGACTCACCGAGGAACTGCAGCATCAATTGCGCTCTGCCGCTCCCCAATGTCTTGCGAATGCCGATTTCCTTCGCCCGCTGGGCTGCCTGCGCGGTCGTCAGGTTGATGAAGTTGATGCAGCCGAGGAGGAGGAGGAACGTCGCGACAGCCAGAAGCCCGTACAGCGTCTGCTTGTGCACCGGAGAAGGAGAGCTGTCGAAGATACCATAGTCGGGATTGAAATGGATATCCGGGAGGGGCTGCAGAAAATGCTGCGTGTCGTCCTTGCGGTCTTTCGCCTCCCTGTGTCTCTTCCGAACCTGCACAAGCTGCTCCTCGATGCCCGACGGAGAGACTCCCGGCAAGAGTTTCACGAAGAATTGCGAGTTCGAGTTTATGCTTCCCCAATTGTCCCAACCCCACTGCGCTTTCAATCCGGTCTGCTCCACAGTTCCAAGCGATATGAACTCCTGGAAGATGAAATCGGTGGTCTGCCGGATATCCTCCACCACGCCCGTCACTGTCACGGTAATGGTGTCATCGTACGTCACGTGCTTCAACAACATTGCCGACGGTGCGAGTCCGGGGAAGTACGACTGCGCCCGGCTTTCCGTCAGGACAACAGAGAACGGCTCTGCCAGCGCCTTTTCCTGCGAGCCTGCGAGCCAGCGGTATCCGAAGAAACGGAAGTACTCGTTGTCCGCATAGATCATGCCCTGCTGCTTCCTGAACACTTTCGGTGCGGACGCCCTGTCTTCGACGACACCTACCTTTGTTTGATTCGCGGTTATGAAGAACGTTTCTCCTTCGAGCCCCGTCACTTCCTCCCGCACCGCCTTCACCGTTGGAACCGGCACGCCGCAATTACGGAAAACAGCATCCGGAAAGTCCATCTTGGACACGACGCGATAGATCCTGTCGCCGTCGCGGTGGAAGGTGTCGAAACTGAACTCATAGTGCACGATGAGGTAGATGACGAGCGATGCGCTGATGCCGATCGAAAGCCCGAGCACGTTGATGAGCGACGATGCTTTGTGACGCAGCAGGCTTCGCAACGCGGTTTTGAGTAGGCTCTTCAGCATAGGTTTCCTTTTGACGATTGGAGGACCGGAGATGTCGCGATCGGTTCCATACTCTCTGTGGGATTCTTATCCGACTCGTCGGAACATGAGAGGCACCGTCGTGTCGGTCGGCATTCCGATCTGCATGAGCTGCCATTTCTTGTCGTATGCTGTGATCATTCTTTTCAATCCCTCGACACGTTCCTCCGCCGGCCGGCACCAATCCCGCCAGTGAAAAATCTCCACGCGGTATTTGAATTGCCTCTTCTGACCGTTGATGGTGACATCGACCTCGACGTAATTCTCCGTGTCGACCGGGGGTATATCGATCGGGATGATCATGGCTTCAGCTCCTTCCCAAGGAAGAAAGTTTTGAGTTTAGAGTTTCAAGTTTCGAGTTTCAGGTTTCGAGTCTAGAGTTCGTTGTTGACTGTATAGAACCGACTGCGCTAATAGTCAAAACATCACATGTTCTTAGTTGGTCAGCGTCAGCGTAACAATCTTGTTCGTCGAGAGAAGCGTTCCGGCTGATGCATTCGCACCGAATGTGTAGGTGATCGTCTGGGCTGCATCCGCACCCATAGCAACACCTGTCACGACGTTCACAGCTGCTCCGGGCGTCGTGCCCGATACATCGACCGTTCCCGCACTCGTGCCCTTCGTGCTGGCAAGGTTCATTTGAAGAGTGTATCCTGCCGGGAGCGCTGCGTCGAGGTTTGCAGTCACTTTCACTGTTCCGGCGACGTTCTGCGTGATGCTATAATTGGTTGTGTTGTCGCTGACAGTCGTCAGAGCGTCTGTGCCGGCGGTGCCGGTGGTAATCGTCAGTCCGCCCGGGTTGCCGCTGGTGGCGATCTTGTAGACCGCGTTCACAGTCAGGCTTACCGTCTGATTCGCTGTTGCCTGAGCCGCTGCGTTCTGTACCAGTGCGAAACCCATCATTACTGCGCCGATCGCCATCGCTGATTTCTTCATTGCCTTATCCAACCTTTCTTGACTGAGTTGACTGATATGATCTGTCTCTAGTAGCACAAACCCCGTGCCAACACAGAACTCTTGATTTTCCTTTGATTTCTCTGAATAGAATCGATATTGGTGTTTCACTATGATACGTGCGTGTCATTTCGAGATTCGATTCGCGTCCCGCCGTCAAAGGTAAGCTGCAAGAAGAGGTAGGGATCTCCGTCCTTTTCCCAAACCTTGGGATGTTGGTCCTATTCCCATCTTGAGACACGCACCAGCGGTTAGAGTGACTTGAAAAGCGATCCTGCTTGTGCTGCAATTCAGACCCCACTTAAGTTGACTCTCACATTGAACGGCGAATAGGAAAGTAATGTCACGAAGTCTCCAAAGACAGCAAGGCGAGAAAGAACTCCGCTCTGTCACTTCCTTCTCTTCGTGCCTTCGCTGCCGGTTGTAGGTGCCTGTCAAGGCTATCAAACGGAAAAAAACACAGAGAGGGCGTCAAC
>DOWV01000104.1:11421-16749 GCA_003519375.1 Bacteroidota bacterium | reverse complement strand
GAACGCCGCGTGCTCGAAGTAGAATACGCCAGGTGGTGGAGGTCGGCATCGGAAAGTCTCGTTTCCTGAGCAACGAGAGCTGCACCCCGCTCCTTGCCGGGCGGTCTGTTCTCGCTGACCGGCAAGGGGCAGATGTACGGGGTGATGCCGCGTGGGTGTTGTATCAATAATCACGAACTATTCATTCGATTCACACAAGCTGTTTCATACTGGATTGGTCTTGACCATGAACTCGATAAGAAGATTCTTCAGAAAAGCGGTCGTAAGGCGCACCTATCTTTTTGCGATGATGGTGCTCTTTGCGGCGTTGTATGTCTGGCAGATCGGCTATAGCCAGGACACAACGGCAACGGCGACGGGAGCGGTTGTGGAAGCCAAGCACTTCGTTCCCTTTTCCCTCTTTAGCGATCCGAAATACTCTCCGATGGAGATTATCAGTCTTCTATCGGTGCTCGGTATAGCTATTGCAGGCTTGCTGTACGCTCTCCTTCTGGTGCGGCAGGTTCACCGTGCGGACGCCGGTACAAACCGTATGAAAGAAATTGCAGCCGCCATCCGGGAAGGCGCCAACGCGTATCTCGGTGCTCAATTCCGGCGCATCGGTCCGCTGATTGTCATTATCGCAATCCTCCTGTTCGCCACCTATACCGGTTCCGTCGATGAATTTCGCTGGGGGCGCGCAGTCGCTTTCCTCGTCGGGGCGTTGTTCAGCTGGTCAGTAGGATTTGTCGGCATGCGTCTCGCAACGATTGGCAACCTGCGTGTAGCCGCAGCCGCCATGAAGGGATATGGAAAAGCGATGCAACTCGGCTACCGAACAGGAACCGTTACCGGGATGCTGACCGATGGTCTTGGTCTTCTAGGCGGTACGATCATCTTCATGTTCTTCGGTGATAAGGCCTATGAGGCATTGCTCGGATTCGGCTTCGGCGGCACACTGCTTGCACTCTTCATGCGCGTCGGCGGCGGTATCTACACGAAAGCTGCGGATGTCGGGGCCGATCTCGTGGGAAAAATCGAAAAAGACATTCCCGAAGATGATCCTCGTAACGCGGCAACGATTGCCGATAACGTTGGTGATAATGTCGGCGATTGCGCCGGTATGGCAGCCGATATCTTCGAGAGCTACGAAGTCACGATCGTCGCAGCGATGATTCTCGGAATGGCGACCTTCGGGCATAAAGGCGTCATTTTCCCACTGCTCGTTCGCGGTATCGGCGTGCTCGGTTCCATTCTGAGCACGTACACAGTACGTGCGGGGGAACACGACGCGTCCGACAAGGCGCTCAAGAGCGTCCACCGGGGATTCTGGATTGGCTCGGTAATCAGCGTCGTCGGATTCTTCGTCCTGGGATACTACTATCTGCATTTTGATGCACTCTATCTCCAATTAAACCCGACAGCACTTGCAGGATTCCCGAATGGGAACCCCGACCTGCTGCCCTCATTTGTATCGTGGGGAATTCCGGGTCTCGATCTCCGGCCTGCTCTGACCTGCCTCGTCGGGGTGTTTCTCGCAGTGGCGCTGAACAAGGTCACAAGCTACTATACGCATACCAGTCATGCGCCGGTGAAGTCGCTCGCAAAGTCGTGCACAACGGGACACGCTACGAACATCATTCAGGGATTCGCGGTTGGCTACGAAAGCACGGTTGCGGCGATCATTGTCATCGCCGTGGCAATTATGACCTCTGTCCTGATCTATTCAGGAACGCCGCCGCTCTTCGTCGCCTACGGTATCGCGATGACCGGTATCGGTATGCTGACACTCACCGGCAACACCATTTCCATGGACGTGTTTGGGCCCGTCGCAGACAATGCAAACGGCATCGGAGAGATGGGATATGACCCGAAGGAGATGGAGCAGGCAAATCCGGGGAGCTACAAGCGTGCGCGACAAATCCTCGCTGATCTCGATGCCGTTGGCAACACCACAAAGGCGGAAACAAAAGGCATCGCAATCGGTTCCGCAGTCATCGCTGCGGTATCGCTCTTCGCAAGCTTTATCGCCGTCATCGCCGTCGGCAGTGAAGAGAAGATCAATGAAATGACCGTCAGCCAGTACCTCTCCGAGGCCGGAAAGCTGACGGTGGCCGATCCGATGGTATTCATAGGGTTCCTCATCGGTGGAGCCGTTCCGTTTCTCTTCAGCAGCATGCTGATCCGCGCCGTGGGGCGCGCTGCATTCGACATCGTTCGTGAGTGTCGTGAGCAATTCCGCGATCCCGAAATCTGGGAAGGAACAAAGAAGCCTGATTACGGCCGTGTCGTCGACATTTGCACGAATACCGCCCAGAAAGAACTCATTGGCCCGGGATTCCTTGCCATCATGGCTCCGCTGCTGGTTGGATTCCTGCTCGGACCGTATGCGTTGGGCGGATTTCTCGCAGGCATGATTCTCGTCGGCCAGCTGCTCGCTGTGTTCATGTCAAACGCCGGCGGCGCATGGGACAATGCGAAGAAATTGATCGAAGATGGAATTTACGGCGGCAAAGGATCCGATGCCCACAAGGCGGCTGTTACCGGCGATACAGTTGGTGATCCGCTGAAGGATACGGCCGGACCGGCGATCAACCCTCTCATCAAAGTCATGAACATGGTCAGCCTCCTGGCCCTGGGGTTGGTGATGAACTACAACGTCATTGCTCCGAAGGTAACGTCACCGGAATTGGCGTGGGCAGTGAAGACCATAGGAGCCTTGGCCGCGATTCTCTGTGCGCTCGCCATTGGATGGGCGATCTGGCAGAGCAAGCGCGAGGGCGTTGAGGTTACACAGCTTCAGACGGAAATCAAGCCGGCGAAGAAGAGCAAAAGAGCCCGGTAGCACGAGCCTAAAGAACCTCGGGACCGCTCAACGTGACGGAATGAGTTGTTTGTGTGCTCTTCTCTGAACACTCCTGATATTTGGTGCTGCACCACGAAAGGAAATGCATGGGCATGACAATTCTGCCTGCATCCCAGACTGAATTCGATCTCCTGGCGCTTGGCGAGTGCATGATTCGCTTGAGTCCGCCCGGCCATCAACGCATAGAGCTGACACCGTTCTTCGAAGCCTATGCCGGAGGCGGTGAGTACAACGTCTCCTACGCGCTCGCGCGCTACGGGATGCGTACAAGCTGGATCTCAAGACTGGTCGATAACCCGCTTGGCCATTTTATCAGAAATCACGCCAGGGCGAGTGGGATGGATCTGAGTGAACTCATCTGGATACCGTATGATGGTTCGGGCCGCGCGGACCGGATCGGTCTCAACTTCACCGAGGTTGGCATCGGAGTACGGGCGAGTGTCACGATGTACGACCGCGGCCATACAGCGGTCTCCCACATGAAACCGGGAGAGGTCGATTGGAATCGCATTTTCCGCAAGCGCCGGGTGCGGTGGTTCCACACCGGCGGTATCTTTACGGCGCTCAGTGACAACTGTGCCGATGTTGCCTTCGAATCCATGAAAGCGGCTCACGAGTCCGGCACGATCGTAAGTTATGACCTCAACTTTCGAAGCAAGTTATGGTCTTCGAAGAAGGCGATCGAAGCTACAAAGCGGCTCATTCCTTTCATCGACGTCCTCATTGGAAACGAAGAAGATTTCCAGAAGGTGCTCGGCTTCGAGGTGGAAGGCGCCGATGAATCACTGAAGCAACTTCCGGTTGAGGGGTACAAAAAAATGGTTCAGCGGGTCGTGCATACGTACCCCACGGTCAAAGCCGTCGGAACTACGCTTCGTGAAGTTGTGAGCGGCCTTGTGAACAACTGGTCGGCCATTATGTACTACGACGGCGCGTTCTACGAGTCACGGAAGTACGAGAATCTGGAAATTGAAGACCGTGTTGGCGGCGGAGACGGATTCTGCAGCGGGTTCGTCTACGGGCTGCTTCACTCGATGCCGCCGCAGGAGTGTGTCGAGATGGGCGCTGCCCACGGCGCTCTTCTGCAATCCACCCGCGGTGATACCAGTATGGTCACCATGGAAGAAATCAAACACGTCATGGGCGGCGGTTCAGCCAGGATTAAACGGTAGAGGGGGCGACAGATGCTGTACTACAATCGCGGTTCGGAATCCGAAATGCTGACGGAGGAAGATCTCCGGCGGGGTCTTTCAGAGGCGCTCGGAAAGTTGGGAGAGAGAAAGAAAGTGCTGGCGATCCCGCCCGACTACACAAGGCTTCATTCGCAGGCGGGAATCGTCACCAGGCTGGCCTGGGAGTATTACCGCGAGCGTTTGACGGATGTCCTTCCCGCACTTGGTACCCATGCTCCGATGACCGAGACCGAGATCAGGAACATGTTCGGCTCTGTCCCTCTGAGTCTCTTTCGAACCCACGACTGGCGAAAAGACGTTGTGACGCTCGGCGAAGTGCCGGCAGAGTTCATACGCCAGCAATCCGAAGGAAAAGTCGATTATCCCTGGAAAGCCCAGGTCAACAGGCTTCTGGTGGAAGGCTCGTTCGATTTGATTCTCTCGATCGGACAGATCGTTCCCCATGAGGTCGTCGGCATGGCCGGGCACAACAAGAACGTCTTCGTAGGAACGGGCGGTCCGGAGGGGATCAACAAAAGCCATTACCTCGGTGCTGTTTACGGCATGGAACGCATGATGGGCCGCGCCGACACTCCGGTGCGAAGAGTGCTCAACTACGCCTCCGAGCACTTTGCCAGGCAACTGCCAATTCTCCACGTTCTTACGGTGGTGGCGCAGGGGGAAGACGGGCAGCTGAAAATTCGCGGCCTCTATATCGGCGATGATACGGAGTGTTTCCAGCTTGCAGCCGACCTCTCTCTCAAAGTGAACTTCAAAATGCTCGACGAGCCTCTTCGGAGGGTCGTCGTGTATCTCGATCCCGCAGAGTTCAAATCGACGTGGCTTGGCAACAAGAGCGTGTACCGGACACGAATGGCCATCGCAGACGGGGGAGAGTTGATTGTCCTTGCCCCTGGCCTGAAGGAATTCGGCGAAGACAAGCAGATCGACGCTCTTATCCGGAAATATGGATATGCCGGCACACCGAAGGTGCTCTCGCTGGTGCGCGAATCTGAAGATCTTCGGAATAACCTGAGCGCAGCGGCTCACCTGATCCATGGTTCATCCGAGGGACGATTCTCGATCACGTACTGTCCGGGTCATTTGTCGAGGAAAGAAATCGAGAGCGTCAATTTCCGGTTTGCCGATTTAGACGAAATGACAAAGCGATACAATCCCGGCACGCTCAAGGATGGTTTCAATACGCTCCCGGATGGAGAGCGGGTGTTCTACATATCCAATCCGGCCCTGGGGCTATGGGCATATCGGGGAAGGTTTGTGGATTGACCCCTCCTGCATCGTTCCTGCGGC
>DOWV01000104.1:6744-11202 GCA_003519375.1 Bacteroidota bacterium | reverse complement strand
CCGTACGCCGAGGTTTTCTATCTCGAATCGAGTGTGATAACCAGGGCCGAGCTTCTTGATACCGATGCTCTCATCGTCCGCACGCGGACGATGTGTAACGAGAAGCTCCTGGCCGGGACGAACGTCCGGTTCATCGCATCGGCGACGATCGGATTCGATCATATCGACACGGCGTATTGTCAGGCTCACAACATCGCGTGGACAAACGCCGCGGGATGCAATTCGTCATCCGTTCAGCAATACATCGCAGCGGCGCTCATCCATCTCGCCGAGGAATTCAAACTGGATTTGTCGCAAAAAACCGTGGGGATTGTCGGTGTCGGTAATGTCGGGACGAAAGTGGCCTCGCTCTGCAAAGCCCTCGGCATGACCGTGTTGCTGAACGATCCTCCGCGGGAGCGCCGGGAAGGATCGAAAGGATTTGTCTCGCTGGAGACGATCATGCAGGATGCTGATATCATCACGCTGCACGTTCCTCTCAACCGCGGAGGTGCGGACAATACACTGCACCTGGTCGACGGGGGATTTCTTTCCAGGATGCGATCGGACCAGATTCTCATCAATTCATCCCGGGGAGAAGTTGTAGAAGGTGAGGCGCTCAAATTGTGTCTCAAGGGAAGACAGATCGCCGAATGTGTTCTTGATGTCTGGGAAAATGAGCCCGAGATTGACACAGAACTGCTTGGTCTGGTCGAAATCGGTACCCCGCACATTGCGGGATACTCGGCGGATGGAAAGGCGAAAGGTGCAGCGATGAGTGTGCAATCGCTGAGCCGGTTTTTCAATCTCGGTCTGAACGACTGGTTTCCAGCCGAGGTGCCGAGCCCGGCCAGCACTTCGTTTGAACTCGATTGTACATCAATGAGCGAGCAGGAGATATTCGCCAACCTCATCCATCGCACGTACGACATCCTTTCCGACGATGCAAGACTTCGGCTCTCTCCCGCTTCGTTTGAGAAGCAACGGGGGGAGTATCCGCTCCGGAGGGAGTTTTCGGCATACACAGCCAGGCTCCTCCATGCTCGCGAGGGTGTGCGAAGAAACGTGAACACCATTGGATTCAAAACGACACCGTAGCAATTCACTATCATAGACAGGGAACCTATAATGCAACAACAAGCTGATTTCGGATTAGTTGGACTGGCAGTGATGGGAGAGAACCTGGTTCTCAACATCGAGAGCCGCGGTTTCACCGTCGCCGTATTCAATCGCACCGTCGAAAAAGTCTATCACTTTGTTCAAGGCCGTGCAAAGGGGAAGAAGATCATCGGTCTTCATTCCATCCCTGAGCTCGTCGCGTCGCTGAAGAAACCGCGTAAAATCATGCTCATGGTCAAAGCCGGCAAACCGGTGGATGATTTCATCGAGCAGATCATTCCTCATATCGAAAAGGGCGACATCATCATTGACGGCGGCAATTCCCATTATCCCGACACTATTCGCAGGACAAAGTACCTGGAGTCCAAGGGGTTTCTGTTCATCGGGACAGGCGTTTCCGGTGGAGAAGAAGGTGCGCTCCTCGGACCCTCGGTGATGCCGGGTGGTTCGCCGGCAGCCTGGCCTCACGTGAAACCGATTTTCCAGTCCATCGCTGCGAAGGTGGCCGATGGCACGCCTTGCTGTGACTGGGTCGGCAGCGACGGCGCAGGGCACTTTGTCAAAATGGTCCACAACGGCATTGAGTACGGCGATATGCAGCTCATCTGCGAAGCCTATCAGATCATGCATGAACTCCTCGGCATGTCCGCGGACGAGATGCATGATGTCTTCACGAAGTGGAACACCGGCGACCTGGACAGCTATCTCATTGACATTACGAAAGATATCCTCGCATTCAAGGATGCCGACGGCAAGCCGTTGGTAGATAAGATCCTCGATACGGCCGGCCAGAAAGGGACGGGGAAGTGGACAAGTGTGACCTCCCTCGATTTGGGAATACCCCTTACCCTCATCAGCGAGTCGGTATTTGCACGATGCCTGTCTGCTATTAAAGAGGAGCGCGTTGCCGCCGCTAAAGTTCTTCATGGCCCGAAAGGTTCAGCCATCGCAGAAAAACAGGCGTTTCTGGCGGATCTCGAAAAGGCCCTCTATGCTTCGAAAATCGTTTCCTACGCCCAGGGATTTACGCTTATGAGCGCTGCGGCCGTGGAATACAAGTGGAAACTGAACTACGGCGGGATCGCTCTGCTGTGGCGGGGCGGCTGTATCATACGCTCGGCATTTCTTAGCAAGATCAAGGAAGCGTTTGATAAGAATCCCGATCTGGCCAACCTTCTTCTCGATGAGTATTTTCGACAGAAGATCGAATCCTCGCAGGAAGCCTGGCGGCGCGTCATTGCGACCGCCGTGACAAACGGCATTTGGGTGCCGGCGTTCTCGACCGCGCTGAACTACTTCGACGGCTATCGGAATGCCCGTCTCCCGGCGAACCTGCTTCAGGCTCAGCGCGATTACTTCGGTGCTCATACATACGAGCGAATCGACAAGCCGCGGGGCGAGTTCTTTCACACCAATTGGACCGGCAGAGGGGGCGAGACCGCGTCGTCCACATATGTTGTCTGATGGCGCAAACGCGGCCCCGCGGAGTCTCTCCGCGGGGTGCTGCGCGGTAAATCATAAGTCGCCGCAATGTACAGAGTCTAAATTCAGGCAAAGGGACATTGGAGACTTTCATGAGGCTTGAACAATATTCTATCGGTGTCGGAGACAGGTTTGGTCATCAGGGAGCAGCCCAGCTGCGTGCATTGGAGCTGGCGGCCGAGAAGGGCGTAAGCATCGTCCCGGTGTGGAACAAATCATTTCGTGAACATACCATCGTGGGGACAAATCCCGGGAATGCGCGGGCGGCTGCCGATCGCGCTGTGCGAGAACGCGGTTGGAAGCAATCATATTACATTGATGCCGACCACATTGGTCTGAAGAATGTAGATCTGTTTTTGGAATCAAGCAGTTTCTATACCCTCGATGTGGCGGACTTTATCGGAAAGGCGGCAAGCGAGAGTGAACTCAGCTCGTTCGTCTCGGCGATGAAGCCGTACATGTCGGAATTCCCGATTCCAGGAGTGCAGACGACGACAGCGGTGACCGAACATGATCTGGCTGCAATCGGCCGGAAGTATCACTTCGCGGTTCAGGAAGCGGGACGCATCTATCGTCATATTGCCGAGAAAAAAGGAGCGGAGAATTTTGTAGCGGAAGTCTCCACCGATGAGGCAAACGAACCGCAGACGCCGGCGCAGCTCTTCTTTATCCTGGCGGCATTGGCCCGCGAGGGGGTCCGCGTTCAAACCATCGCCCCGAAGTTCACCGGGAGTTTCTTGAAGGGGATCGACTACGTAGGCGATGTCGGGAAGTTCGCGACAGAGTTCGAAGAAGATCTTGTTGTCATTGCGCACGCCATCAAGACATTCAAACTCCCGGACAACCTGAAGCTCAGCGTGCATTCAGGGAGTGACAAGTTCTCTCTTTATCCGGTTATTCATCGTGCAATCAAGAAGCACCATGCCGGCCTCCACCTGAAAACCGCCGGCACAACGTGGCTGGAGGAACTCATAGGCCTTGCTGCGTCGGGCGGCGAAGGGCTTGCTCTTGCGCAAGAGGTGTATCGGATCGCGTATGAACGCATCGACGAGTTGTGCAAGCCGTACGAAACCGTCATTCACATCGACAGGTCAAAGCTCCCGGCTCCGCAAGCGGTGCGTTCGTGGGAAAGTAAGGAATATGTATCCGCTCTCAGACACAACCAGGCTGATCCGAAGTACAATCTGCATGTTCGACAATTGCTGCATATCGGTTACAAGGTTGCTGCAGAGATGGGCGATCGCTATCTGACGATGCTCGATCGTGCAAAGGAGGTCATCGGGCAGAACGTGACAGAGAATCTCTACCAGCGGCATATTGTTCCTCTTTTTTTGGGGTCGTAGCCGCCCCGCGGGGGTTGATCATCAGCATTATTTTCCGCAGTCTTTGACGCTGTTCCCTAGATTTTCTTAAAACCGGGAACAGCGTCGCCATTTTGTACCGAAAACAGTCAAAAAGCCTTGACAAAGTTACTTTCTTTTGCTAAAGTTCGGGTGCGCCGAGAGCGGTAAAGTTAACGATTAAGTGATCGTGATTTTATTTTCGAGCCGCTCGTCCGTTCGTCCTCCTGTAGACTGCAGTTACCCGACAAAACCATTCTGAAAGTAAGTGCTGCATGGCCATTGTTCGTGTTCACTTTCTTGGCTGGCTCCTCACGGAGAGCCGCGAACACTTCAAGACCGCTCTGCTCAGGACGGTGCATCTTCACACCCTTCCAATTGTCTCCGACACCCATTCATCCTAATCCGGGGTTTCCATGAAAACGCGTACTCTCTTTTCATTTCTCATCTTCCTCATCGCTGCGCTTCCTGTGGTTGCTCTCGGACAGGGAACCCTGCGCGGCGTCGTGACCGATTCGCTCACGAACGAAAAACTTGT
>DOWV01000104.1:0-6559 GCA_003519375.1 Bacteroidota bacterium | reverse complement strand
CATCGAAGGTGAATTCACCATAACAGGGATTCCACTGAATGTGTACAGCCTCAGGGTGTCATGCATCGGATACACGCCGAAAGTGATCCACGTGGATCTCGAGCGAACCACGACGAGACGGTTGGACATTCGCCTGGCATCGACGGTCATTCAGGGGCAGGAAGTTGTAATTACCGGCCAGATGCGCGGTCAGGTTGCGGCAATGAACCAGCAGGTCACATCGAACACGATTATCAATGTTGTTTCAGAAGAGAAAATCCAAGAAGTGCCGGATGCAAATGCGGCCGAGGCCATCGGGAGATTATCCGGGGTCTCACTGACTCGATCCGGAGGCGAGGCAAACAAGATCGTGCTCCGTGGACTGAGCGACAGGTTTAGTTCCATCACGATTGACGGAGTACGAATTCCAGCCACAGATGCTACCGAACGAGGAGTAGATCTGAGCATGATCTCTCAGGGTTCGCTCTCTGGTGTCGAACTCTACAAGGCGCTCACCCCCGACAAGGATGCAGATGCGATTGCCGGAAGCATCAATCTCTCGACCAGGAAAGCGCCGGAACAGCGAGTGGTAAGACTCGATCTCAAAGGAAGCTACAATCAGCTGACAAATGCCTATGGTCAATACGATGTTGCGGTGAAGTACAGTGAGCGGTTTTTCGATGACATCCTTGGTCTTCAGGTGAATGGAAACCTCGAACAACGGAACCGGAGCAACGAACGGATCGATATCGATTATGATCAGGGGCTCGACAACGCAAGAGATTATCAGATTACAGATTTCACGCTCGAGTACACCGATGAAATACGAAAACGAAAGGGTGCAACCATTCTCCTTGACGTCAATACACCGGACGGTGGGTCGGTCCGGTTGAGCAACGTCTTCGGGAAGACTGACCGTGATTACCTGGTTTCAACCCGGAACTACCCGTGGGGCGACCAGGTATTTTACACGGCCCGCGACCGGGAACAAAGCACCAATACCTTCAATAGCTCTCTGCGTGGTGATAACTTCGTTCTCGGTGGTACGCTCAATTGGGGCATTTCTTTTGCCCAGTCAACCTCGGAGAGCCCGTTCGACTACCTTGCAAACTTCTTTGAACCATCGCTGACCGATGAGAAGACAGGGGAGCCGGTGTCCGGCATGCTGCCGGGGACGGCGGTGATCAAGACCAATCCCGAGCAATTCATTCCCTTTGCGCTCAACAATTTTCAGACCGCCTTTCTCTATACGGCGTACTTTCGGCCGGAAAGGAACCTCGATAAGGAGCGGGTAATTTCTGCTGATTATACGAAGCAATATTCGTTCGGCCAGGGGATTGCTGGCGAATTGAAGGCCGGCGGGAAGTATCGAGTGAAGAACAGGTCTCGCGTACGCGAAGAGCACTACGCGCCGTACTACCTTGGCTATTGGCAGGATCACTACCGTGCGCCGGACGGTACGGTACAACCCAAAAATTTCACCGGCACGCGGTTCCAGGGTTTTTATGAACAATTCGTGAAATCACCGACGAGCAGGTTGGTGCACACGGCGGATTTTCTCGATGCAACGCCGTTGAACCGAAATCTCTTTGGAACATACCTCCTTAATCCTATCGTCAACAGGGATGCGCTCCGGCTATGGTACGACCTGAACAAAACCGGCGTCGATGCCAATGGGATTCCGGAATACTACAGCAATCCTGCGATCGATGCGGAGAACTACGGGATCACAGAACGGGTTGGTGCGGCGTATCTCATGAACACGCTGAATTTTGGGCCGGACATAACACTCATCGCGGGAGTCCGGGTTGAGCAAGAATCGAACGACTATTCGTCCAAGTATTCACCCTATTCGATCGGGGGATTTCCAGTTCCGGCAGGAGTCACCAAGGACACCACCGCAACATACTCTGAAACGATCATTCTGCCCAATTTCCACCTTAGTCTGTCGCCTTTTGACTTCCTGAAAATTCGTTTCGCCGCATACCGAGCGTTGGGACGTCCCGATTTCGACTTGAGACTTGAGAAGTACGCCTCATGGACTGGCGCCAGTAATGCGAAGACGCTCATTCTGGGGAATTCACAGTTGAGGGCTGCGAAGGCCTGGAATTATGAAATCAATACATCGTTCTATGGGAATACGATTGGATTAGTTTCTCTTTCGGTATTCTACAAAGACGTAAGGGACATGTTCCACATTCTCAGCGGAGCAAATGCGACGGGGAACGAACTGCTTGACTATTTTGGCATAGGGTGGAGAACGCTCCACGTTGGAGACTACGCACTGACCGTCCCGTACAACTCTTCCAAGCCGACGAAGGTATGGGGATTCGAGCTGGAACATCAGATCAACCTCTCCTTCCTCCCCGGTCTCCTGAAGAATTTTGTCCTCTCCTACAACGCCTCTCTCCTGCGTTCGGAGACTCATCTTTATTCGACCACGTTCGACACCTCATACTACTTCTTGCCTGAATTTCCCGGCATCCCGTTCCCGAAGTATTCAACCCGATTGGTTGAGTCGAAACAGAAACTGGAAGGTCAACCGGAGTTCTACGGAAATATCTCACTTGGATATGATATAGGAGGATTCTCGGCAAGGATATCGGTCTTCCATCAGGCGGAGTTCAACAGCACATTTTCGGCCAGCGGGAGAGGCGATCAGGTTGCGAACCGGTACACTCGTGTCGATCTCGCTTTGAAGCAGAGGGTGTCGGACTATCTCTCCATTCTATTGAGTATCAACAATTTGACAGGCATTGAAGAACGCGCTTCCATCGTCAATCGGGTCAACAATTACACACTCCTGAACACGAGCGAGCGTTATGGCCTCACCGCAGACCTTGGCGTAAAACTCGAATTCTAAGAACGAAGTCCAATTTTTAAAACTCAGCAGTAATAATTAAACTATCGATGTCTCACCATTCTGGAGGTTGCTATGTGGAAACACTTACGCTACGGAATTGTCTTCGCCGTCCTGATCATGGCCACGGTCGATGCGCAGGGACAACAAGGTGTCCTGCGCCTCACGCCGTACAATGGTCAAGCGAGCTCGTTTATCAACGAACAGATTAAAGCCGATACCACGACAAATCACGGCATTCCTGCGGGGCGCATTTATGAGTTACAGCGGGGGGGTACCTACCTGGCGACCGCGATCTTCAATGTGACAACCGGCAAGACGCTCAGCCTGCGTGCCAATGACAGTACGGGCAGACGTCCCATCATCATGTTGTACCCGACGGGAAGCGGCACGACCCCAGCCCGACCGCCCGGGAATCTGTTTCAATTGGGAGGCGGTAATCTTGTGATGAAGAACATCATGGTCACAGGATACTTTGAGCCGATCGATACGAACTTCAATAATATTCAAGGCGGCATCATCAATACCAACGCGACGGGCTCCTCTATTATCATCGACAGCTGCCTGTTCACGCAGATCGCCGGCCAGCATATTCGCACGGGAAATGCAACCGTGAAAGTCCAGGTCACGAACACGGTCTTCGCCGACATGGGCGCACTGAGCACATCCAACCTGGGCGCAGGCAAAGGCTTCGATCTTCGTGAAGCGTCCTGTGATTCGCTCATCCTGGTGAATAACACCTTTGTCAACTTCCAGGACCGCGTGGTTCGGCACTACAATTTTGCCAACCCTGGTGCCGGGACAGCAGGGATCAAGTACTTTCTTTTTGATCATAACACGATCGTGAATGGCATGTCGTACCACGGACTTCTTTCGCTGGGAAATTTGGGGGGGAATGCCATCATCACGAATAATCTGTTCCTCGATGCGTTCGCGTGCGGAGAAGATTCCGGTGATGCTTCCCGTCAGGCCGAATGGGCCAATACGGGGGAAAAATACCCGAATGGTTCCAACAGGATGCCCTGGATCTTCACCGCCCCTGATCAGACGACTCAATGGATGATCTCAAATAACTACTACGCCATCTCAGACTCCGGTCAAGCGTTTCTTAATCAGTATGCACCACCTGCCGCTGACGTACTCGGTGCGGGCTCTCCATTATCGTGGCATATTAATAGCAAGCTTGGAGCAGACTCGATCAGTGCGTTTAAGAAACTCTCGTCGTTGAAGCTAGGGAATATACCGGCACTCATGACAAAGCTGATGCGGTGGTACAGAGACCCGGACGGCGGTAAACTCACTAAGAACACACCGTCTTCGCTCTGGGTAAGATCGCGGGACGATATGGATCGCCGCAAGTATCAGTACTACGACGACACGCTTGACTGCTCGTATGCTACCTCCTCTCAGGCATACAACGCGGGTGCCAACGGATATCCCGTGGGTGATCTCAACTGGTTCCCGGCAAAGAAGGCTGCATGGTTGGCAATCCCACCGTCAGGAGGTCCGGGCCCCGCGTCAGTGAAGTGGAACCTCATTATGCCTGATAGTGCGAATCCTTCGACGATCGTTGGTAACGTGACGGGCCAACCGATCAGCGGCAGCAATTTCTACGTTCGCAGTTTTTCCGGCACGCCGAATGGTCCGTTGGGTACAACGAACATGCGGTGGTGGCCTTCAAATGACGGTGGAGTGACCGGAGCTTCGTGGGGTCCTGAAACTGGAGAAGTGGCAAATCGCTGGATCCAGCTTTCGGCCGCGCCGAAGGCGGGCTTCGCATTCGTCGTCGATTCGGTTTCCTTATGGAGTTGCGGCGGTGGAACCAGCACGATGAGGTTCAATGTCTACTATTCGACAGATGCGTCGTTTGCAACGAAGACACGACTCAATGCGGATACGGTGAAGCTGGACAACTCGGGCAGCGTGACGGCCACGACGCGCTACGCGTACAAAGTCGGAGCCACCGTGCCAAGCGGGAAGGCGTTCTATTTCCGGATCTACCCATGGTACGAGGGAGCAGCTTCCACATCGAAGTACGTCTACACACAACTCGCCGAGATCAAGGGGAGCACGACTACCGCAACGGCCGTGCGCGACGAGGAGCTTATGCCGCGAGAGATGCAACTTGCTCAGAATTATCCGAATCCGTTCAATCCGTCGACAACGTTCCAGTTCTCCATCACCAAGAGCAGTCATGTCCTTCTCGAGGTCTTCAATATCCTCGGGCAGCCGGTTGCCAGGCTGGTGGATGAGAACTTGTCTGCCGGCACGTATCGGATGAATTTCGATGCGTCGGCGTTGAGCTCCGGCGTCTACCTGTATCGGCTGACGGCGGGCAATTTCACCCAGACGATGAAAATGGTGTTGATGAAGTAATGATCATGACGGTTCGGCCGGGGTCGGGGCAAAGGCCCGACTCCGGCAAACCGTGCTGCCCTCTTGACCATGCCGGGGAATCGGCGGGTAATCCGCCTGTTCCATGGGGTCGTTTCCTCGCCTCCTTTCATCCAACCGCAGATCCATTGCGGGTGGGACTCCGTGTTTTCCGGCCTCCAGTATGAAGTACCAAGACGAAAATTTTCTATCTTATGGCCATTCAACCGTTCAATCCCCCCATCCATCACAACTGCAGGTGAGGATCTCATGGCCATTCTCCAAGCTGTAGACTGGATTGTCATTGCCGGTTATTTTACCATCGTGCTCGGTCTCGCATGGTGGGTCTACAAGAAATCTGAGAACACATCGACAGGCTACTTTCTTGCAGGACGAAATCTGGGCTGGTTCATTGTCGGCGCCTCGATCTTCGCATCCAACATCGGATCAGAGCACCTGGTTGGTCTCGCCGGGTCGGGAGCCACGGATGGCGTGGCAATGGCACACTATGAATTGCATGCCTGGTGTCTGCTCGTTCTCGGCTGGGTGATGGTGCCGTTCTACATGCGATCGAAGGTCTTCACGATGCCCGAATTTCTCGAGCGAAGGTTTTCTCCTCAAGCTCGCACCGTCCTCTCCGGCATCTCTCTTGTTGCCTATGTCCTCACAAAAATTGCAGTCGGGGTGTACGCCGGCGGCGTCGTCTTCGCCGTCCTGCTTCCGGATATTAGTCTTTTCGGCTTGGACAGTTTCTGGGTGGGATCGGTACTGGTCATCGTTGTCACCGGACTGTATACCATCGTCGGCGGCATGAGCGCTGTTGCTTACACGGAAGCACTTCAAACCATTATCCTCATTGTCGGATCAGCGCTCGTGACGTTCTTCGGCTTGCAGTACCTCGGAGGATGGTCAGAGCTCCGGTCCATCGTCGGCTCTGAGATGTTCAACCTCTGGAAACCGCTGGTCCCGGCCGGCGTCGAAGGCACCTGGGCTCCCGTGAAAGAGGTCGGTAAGATGGCGTGGTACTTCAATGACAATTATCCATGGCTCGGGATGTTGTTCTGTGCGCCGATCATCGGATTGTGGTACTGGTGCACCGATCAGTACATTGTGCAACGCGCGCTGAGTGCTCCGAATGAAACACAAGCCCGGCGCGGGTCGATTGCCGCTGCGTTTTTCAAACTCCTGCCGGTGTTCATTTTCATCATCCCGGGAATGATCTGTTACGCTCTCGCTGTGAGCGGTAAAATGCCGGTTCTTCAACAGCAGCTCATCGGCGCGGACGGCCACATCATCCGTGATCAGGCTCAGCAGGCATTCCCGCTCATGGTGGCACACGTCCTGCCG
>DOWV01000114.1:11452-13771 GCA_003519375.1 Bacteroidota bacterium | reverse complement strand
CCGAAATCGACATACTGCACCTGAACGCCGACGGAGCCAAAATTACCGATCGGCATTGAAAACGAAAATGCTCCCTGCTGCGTATCGAAAATCCATTTCAGGTACGTCAGCGAGACCTCACTCTTATCTGTCAATGCCACGCCAGCCGGATTCCAGAAGACCGCCTCGGCACCGGAAGCGAGGACACTGTACGCATCACCCATGGCCGTTGCACGGGCACAGGGCATGACTTTGAGGAACTGCATCGAGCTGCTGCCGACTTTTTGCGACAATGCGGTCGACGAGAACAGAAGGATCGCAAAAAACGGCAAGAGATATGACGTGATTTTCTTCATTGTTCTCGTTCCTTTAATGAATGATCACAAATTTGCCCGTCGCCCGGGTACCCGTATCAAGGTCTTCCACGATATAGAAATAGACGCCGGAGGCAATTCGCTGGCTGTTCCTCGAGATCTGGAACCACTCATGCGAATACGTATTGGAATTGTGTTCGACCGTTCCAATGAGCTGACCGCTGTAGGAGAAGACTCTGATTGTTGACCTCTTCGGAAGACCATAGAAACCGATCTTGTCTTTGATGTCCCCTTCCCTTGTTGATCCGCCAAAGTTGCTGGAGAGAATCAGCGGATTGGGGGCCACGTAGAGTTTCCCGCCCAGTGCTGCGACTGCACCTTTCTGCGTGGGATGGTACGAGATGTTGGTCATGCCGCTCTTTCCGCCCAGCGAATCGACCGAGATCACGGCGTAGTAGTAGTTCTCGCTCAACAAGCTCGCAAGATCACGCAGGACATACCTTCCCGCATATTCAGGATCCTTGTCGTAGTACCGCGGATCTCTGATGCCGACACTGTCGAGGCGAACCCATGGACCCAACGCCTCAGGGGCCTTGAGCACGATGTAGTGACTGAGTCCGGCCTTGATGCGGCCGGCCGCCTTAGCCGATTGAACATTGGGAAGGTTGGTGAACCCTTCCACCTGTGGACCCCAGACAAGCTTGTTTTTCACATCGGCCGCGTCGAAGACGAACAACACCGGTGCAGGGATTGGGATGTAGGTCTTCGATATGTTGTACGCACCTGTGGACGGCGAATTCTGCGGATCATACTGAATCCTGTTGTAGTTCACCAAATCACCACCGGTGTACATCTGGATTGCGCGATCAGCAACATCGCGCAGTGAGATCACGGGAGATGGGTCCGCGCTTGAGATCTTTCCGGAGACATACCATGGCAGTTTATGCGCATTGTTCTTCAGGTAGGCGCTTCCCGCGTACCGAACACCCGTCAGAGCTGACAGACCTGGGTAACTGACCGAATCGTACCACGTTATGACAGGCTCATAGTACTGGTGGGTAGAACTCGACGCACCACCCGCGTCTCGCAGGACGGTATCTGCCGCGACACCTGCGCCGTAGCCGACCATTTGCGCAACCGCGAACTTGAGGTGCTGACCTTTTCCAAACACATAAGGCCCGAATGATGAGTAATGAAAAGACGTCTGCGAGTAGTTGCCGCTGGTCAGCGCCCTCGGTTTCGCACGCCCCTGCCAGTAGTCCATGAGAGTTTGGTTGACAACGGGATCGGTTGCTTTCGACGGCGAGTAGTACGTTGCCCAATTGGTCGAATCGGTCTTTGGTGTCGCCGTTGTTGACTTGAAATCGAACGACGTGTACGGCCGGGAGGCTAGCGTAAGGCCGTACGAAATAGCCCGAGACGCCGAGAGGTCGACATTCCTGTTGGGAACTTGTTGCGTTGTATATGGCTGGCGGAACTTCCCGTTTTCGTCCCAGACCCGTGCTGTGTCGGGCAGCGTGAAGGTTGTCATGCTTTTCGGCTGCAGGTTCTCATAATCGTAATGCAGAATCGTATAACCCACGGCCTGCGGCCCGTTCAAACCGCCGCGATTCCCTTCAGTCGACCAGGCATCGAAGAACTGCGGGTCCGGGTACCCGTCCCTTGCGTGGACGTACGACATCCAACGGGTAAAATTGTACCGCCCGTACACTTCACGTGCACGCGTCGTGGAGGAAGATTCGTTCCAGAGACCATATCGCCTCTGGAGCCCAAAAGCGGATGGGGCAATACCATTGAAGAACATCACCATTCCGTCGGTATAGTCGATGACGTCGGTATTGACGATGTCCCACTCGATAATGATGAACGCGTCGTAGCCCGGAAAGCTCCAGGCACGGCTCGTCTGTGTGATCGACAGTTTCATCGGGTCCGTGGTCGTGTATTTCGCTACGATGATCTCCTCGGCTTCATTTGGGTTATATGCGGTGTTCAGCGATCCGTCGGCCAGAACCGGGTAGTTCTCCGT
>DOWV01000114.1:10494-11291 GCA_003519375.1 Bacteroidota bacterium | reverse complement strand
CCATCGGTGATCCCGCCGCACGCTTTTGCCACATACGTGCCGTTGACGTTCGCCCGAAACAGGATTCCGGCGCCGAAGGAATTCTGGTGTCCCCAATAGACAATCTGATTCAGTGTTTGTCTCGAGTTCGGCGGCCACTCCAGGGATGAAGTACCTTCCGGCAGGCCGATGGTTGTCGAGTTACTGCCCTCCGTGGCTCTTCCGATTTCTCCCGTGTTGTAGATCGTCTGGCGAACCATGCTGCGCGTGTGTGTCTTGAAATCGCGCTGCGACAGAGCCGCCGACGATACCAATGCCACCATGAGAAGAAGAACTGATAGTCGATTCATTTTGGATTCCCGCATAATATTGAATGATCAGAATTGGAATGAGAGACCGAACGTGAACGACCGGGGTGCATTGCCGTACAACATGAACGTGTGATCGACAGCATAGGCGCTGCCGGTATTTTGGTCATCCCAGTACTTCACGCCGCTCGCCGGATCATCGAATGCGTAGTGCGTGTAGGCGGCGGTAGCCGCGTTTTGGTCTATCTTGTTCGCTGTACTGAAGAGATAGTTATAATTGTATATCTTCTGATTGAAGATGTTGAAGACTTCAAGGTACAGCGTGGCAGGCATTCCAAGAAAATTCCTGAGGGTTTTCGCCACTCTGAGATTGGTATTGTACTCTGCGGGTGATCGCAGACCGTTCACGTCGTTGGCATTGTCGGGTGAGGTATACGGCCGGCCGCTGCGGGCGAACGAATTGGCGGAGACCACCAGATTGTCGAAAGGATACACCCCGAATACTTCAGG
>DOWV01000114.1:8494-10263 GCA_003519375.1 Bacteroidota bacterium | reverse complement strand
TGAGTCCGGTCGAAATTCAGGAGAACGTCTTTGACCGGTACTTTGGACACTGCGTCCGTGGAGACTTCCCCTGACAGATTCTTCGTGATGGCGATCGGGGCGTTGGATGCAGATGCGCTCTTTCCTGTAGCGACGCTGAATTGATAGTTCACCGATCCCGTGACCGCTCCTCTCCGGTTCGAAAGCTGGATCCGGAAACCGCGGACATCGGCGTAGTCCCTGTTGAAATACGAGAAGTAGCTGGTGCCAGTCGACAGGTTCGTGAAAACGGCCTGTTCGATGAGGTCCTTGATGTCTCTGTAGTAACCGCTGACATCAAGCGTAAATCCCTGGCCCAACCCCTGCATGACCCCGATGTCATACTGATTCGTCACCTGCGGCTGGAGACGGGGGTTTCCGAGGCTGAACACTGCGGGCGGAGAAGGCGGCGGCGGCATTTTCTGGTTGACGCCGAGAACATTCTGGAACGATGGGCGCTGCATGAATGTCCCGTAGTTCAGATGAAACACCGTCGATATCGACACGGGGAACGAGACACCGACGCGCGGCTGCAGTCGTCCGATCGGTTTGGCCTTCGTTTTCGGTGCAAGCTCCGCGTCGTAGTTCAGTGTGGGATTCCCTGCTTCATCGCGGACGACAAACGGATCGAATTGATCGGTGTAATACGAGTTATTGGAATTCCAGACGTCCCACCGTATACCGACGTTTGCGATCATCCCTTCGAATTCCATCTTGTCCTGGAGATACAGTCCTAATTCGTAAGGAGTGCCGGAGAATTTGGTGTTCCTGATACTTCCCTTTGAAGCGATTGAGGCGATGTCGTTCACGTTAAGAGAATAATAGTTTGCCTGAAGTCCGCCGTTCACGAGGTGCGAATTCGTAACCTGGCTTGTGATTGACGCGTCGAGAGAGATCGTCGTCGTCTTTTGATCGTTGAAGCTGCTGAGGTTGTTGCCGAGATAGAAGAACGTCTTGCCGGTCATGTTCTGATAGAACATGAAATTCATCGCCCGCGTAATGATGGCCGTGCCGGTTTCCATGTTTCTGACGGCGTCCGTGATGACGTCATAGTACGGAGACGTTCCCAGCCTGTTTGTCGTGCGCAGCGTGTTCAGCTTTATTTCGTAAAACGTCCGGGGACTTATCGCCTTGGTGAAACGCGCACCGAACTGGGCATTTGTTCTCTCCCGGTAGGAGATCCCCAGGATTCTGTCCCATACCCACTGATAGAATCCGGTGCCGCCGCCGAGCACATTGTCGAATTCAAACTGATAGCCGCCGCTCAACCTGAGCGCAGCTCCGGCGCCAAGGTCGAACACAACGTTCCCCATCAATTGGTATTGTTTGTTCGGCTCCTCCGTTTGTACAATCGGGTTATCCACTGCCGACCGCAACGCAAGGAACATGGTCACACCCGAAGCAAGCGGTCCACCGCTCGCTCCTTCCACACTGTAATCGACTTGCGATTTCCAGTATTTGCTGTTCAAATCCCTCGCGGTTGCGCTTTTCCAGAGGGCCTGAGAGATCTGAAGCATTACGGTTGAATCGCCGCCGTACGCAGACGGGGTCCACCCGACGATAGCTTTGTCGCCTGTGGATGCATCGCCGTACTTCCAGAAATTCATGTCAGCGAGCTTTTGCAGGTAAGGTTGAGCGTTCTGGTCATAGACGCTCGGTCCGAAATACTTGAGTCCGGGCGCCCGGGCACGCACCTCAAACCGCGAGCTCCACTTGTCCGCCTTCCCTTCCTTCATGGTGATGTTGACGAC
>DOWV01000114.1:7288-8213 GCA_003519375.1 Bacteroidota bacterium | reverse complement strand
GTGACATCGGCCGCCAGCCCGATGACATCACCGATATCTCTCATGCCGGCCAGACTTTGAACATCTTCCGGCCGAATGACCGTGCTGGTAGAGGTTTTTTCCGGCTGCACATCCGGCCTCGTGGCCTGGATGATCACTTCCTGCTGTATTAGCGCAGATGCTTTCAAGAGGAAATTCAGTGTTGTCGTCCTCCCGGAGTTCACGATCACGTCCCGCTGACGTACCCTTTGATATCCCAGTATGGACGACTCGATTTCGTATTTCCCGGGGGGAACGTTTATAATAAAGAACGACCCGTCGGGATCAGTCGCCGCTCCCATCGTCGTGCCTACGACCACGACATTGGCACCGACAAGCGGCTCACCGGTGTCCTGGTCTTTTACCACTCCCGACACCTTTCCGGCCGTTTGTGCAGAAAGGATTGAGGCCGACAGGAGCAGAAGAGCGGCTACAAACACTGCGATGTGCGCTCCCCTCGTCGACGAAAATGCCCGGCGCATTCGCTGCAGTACCGACGAATGCACGGGGCGTTCATTGTGCTGGACCTTAGTTTTCTTCATTTGACCTCCGCGAGAATTACAGTTGCGAGTTTCAAGTCCCAAGTTTCGAGTTTGATTTTCCGGATTTACTTCAGCTACTTTTTCTTTGATCTGAACTCTGTCTTCACGTTGATCAGGCTGAGGTTCTTCACATTTTCGAGAACGTTTGCTTCCGCCACATTCGTGAACGTACAGTTCTCGAGGGTTACGTTCGTGGCGGGTGACCGGTCATATGCACGTATCCAAACCCCAAATTGGCTTTTCCCACAGTCGACGTTTCTCACATTGATGTTCCGTACGACCGGCGTGAACTTGTCAGCGTCGCCTTCTTCATAGAAGAAATCGATCTTGACGACGGCTTCTGCGACCTGACCCACCTTGATGTT
>DOWV01000114.1:1722-6911 GCA_003519375.1 Bacteroidota bacterium | reverse complement strand
CGCCTGCCGTCTGTGTTTCGTCCCGACTTGATCGCAATGCAATCGTCTCCCGTGTTGAAAAAGCAGTTCTTGATGAGCACATCTGTGCACGATTCCGGATCGCATCCATCATTGTTCGGTCCCTGGCCTTCGGTCGTGACGCCGATGATCGAGACATTCTTGCAGAGAACGGGATGGAGAAACCACATGGGCGAATTTTTGAAGGTGACACCCTCAACGAGAACGTTGGTGCAGCGGTACGGCACAAAGAAGTTAGGCCGGAGGTTTGATCCATCGCCAAAGATGCGTTGCAGTACGGGTACTCCCTCGTCGGCCATTTTGAGCAGTCTCTTTCGTGCGGCTCCCTGGTTTTGCGCCCCCGGGAATTGCTGATTTCCTTTCCAGTTCCACCAGGCCGTCTCGGATCCCTGACCATCGAGGACTCCTTCACCCGTCACTGCGATGTTCCTCTGCTCAAAAGCATAGATGAGAGGCGAGTAGTTCATGCACTCCACACCTTCCCAGCGTGCGAAGACCACCGGAAGATATTTCTTCGGATCGGTGCTGAACTTGATGGTCGCCCCCTTGGCCACGTAGAGGTTCACGTTGCTTTTGAGATGAATAGCGCCCGTCAGATATGTTCCCCCGGGAACAACCACACGTCCGCCGCCCGCTTTGTTGCATTTTCCAATCGCCTCGGCGAAGGCTTGCGTGCAATCGGCTAAACCGTCTCCTACCGCACCGAATGTCGTGACATCAAATTCTCTATTGGGAAAGTGAGGAGGAACGATTCGCTTCAAAATGGTCGGGACCGACTCCCAGCCGACAGATTTTGAAATTCTTTCTTGTGCTGACAGCAAGGAGAGCGCAACAAGAGGAAGGACGAGGAAGATGAACCTTGTGATCGGGGAGCGATAAGTCATGGAATCCACTTTTGGCTATGGCCGACGGTGTCGGGCGTGGTTTGTGTCCCTGGCGGGACTTTCTTATCCGGAAACGGTGCAGTTCGAAGGAGCATCGGGATCTTTTGCTCAGAACACCGGTTTAAGTTACCGATTAAGTATTAGGATACTCGACGAAAGTTCGCTGAAGTGTGTTCTTGGGTTCCTTTGATTTGGACGGTTGGTCTGAGGTAAGTTGCGTTTACGTTAACGCGCTCGGTAAGGCAAAATTAGATATTAGCCGGGGCAATGTCAACGCGAAAAAAGGCCAACATTTACAATGGTTTTCGTATTGAAGACAGTTTTTCTTCGCTACAAAATCACGCCGCGGGCCCTGAGCCAGAAGATCAGATCCTTTGTCCAGGGATGAGTGTTTGCGAACGGAGGCTTGTCACCGACTCCAAGTCCATGCCTTCCTTCCTCATAAAGATGCAGGTCGTAGGGAACACCATTCCGTTGCAGCGACTTCGCGAACTCCATGCTGTTCTCCACGCTCACGACCTTGTCCTCCACCGTATGCCAGATGAAACATGGAGGCGTGGATGGAGTCACCTGGCGCTCATTGGAGTAGAGCGCTGCAAGCTCCGGACTCGGGTTTTTTCCGAGGAACATTTCTTTTGAAATCGGGTGACTCAGCGGACCCATCGAGATGACCGGATAGCAAAGGATTCCGAAGTCGGGCCGTGAACTTGCTCGCTCAATCGGATCGACGGCAGCGGAGTCACCGGCATCGAAATGCGTCATCACCGTCGACGCCAGGTGCCCTCCTGCCGACGATCCGATGATACCGATATACTTCTTCCTGATATTCCATTGTTTCGCATTGGCCCGGACAAATCGCATCGCGCGCATCCCGTCTGCAACAATCTCTTTGTACGTAAACTCGGGTCCCAGCCGGTACTTGAGCACGAATGCAGTGATGCCATATGATGTCAGAAATCGCGCGTAGTCTTCGCCCTCGTGTTTCGCCAGCCCCCGGTACGATCCGCCCGGAAGGATCACGACGGCTGCGCCCGTTGCCTTGCCGGAGTCGGGTGTATATAACGACAATGTTGACGTTTCCTTATCCGTCTTCCCCGTTCCTTCCGGCCATATGCGCATCACCTGCTGTGCGCGAACACGACCCTGACTGAGTACTGCAGCAATCACCAACAATGCCAGCCACTTCATCGGCGGAGTTCCCTTCTATTGTTCAACTGCCAAAGATGTTGTTGTACAGTTCCCTCTGAATCTTCCTTGTGAGAGCACCAGGCCGCCCATCGGCGATCGTCGCATCATTGATCCTGACAACCGGCGTGACCTCCGTCGTCGTACCAATGATCATACACTCTGCGAGCGAGGGGATGTCTGCCTTCTCGATCTGCGCCTCCCGAACAGGAATGCCCGAAGTCTTGCACAGATCGAGAACCACCTGACGCGTAATCCCCGTTAGAATGACGCTGGAGCGTGGAGGAGTGATAAGCGTTCCGTCCATCACCGCACAGAAATTCGTGTGTGTTCCCTCTGTTATCAACCCGTCTCTCGACCAAATGGTTTCACAGGCGCCCGCTTCAACCGCACGCTGCCGCGAGAGAACATTCGGAATCAAGGCGATTGTCTTGATGTCGCACCGTGACCACCGGATATCATCTTCGAGGAGAACACGCACCCCCTTCTCCATCTCTTCCGTGTGCGGTTTGAAGGGATTTGTCGTGATGAAGACCGTTGGAAGAGTCGACGGAGGGGGAAAGAAATGCTGCCGAGGAATGTTTGACCCCCGGGTCACCTGTACGTACGCAATGGCCTGTGCGCCGGTATGCTCATTCCTGATCATCAACTCTTCTATGACGTGGTCGATCTGTGCGACATCAACCTTTTCTCTGCCGAAGGCGGATCCCTGCCTGCCGGCAGGCACGCCGCCTCTGGCGGAAATCCGTAACTGCTCCAGGCCATATTGAAGCCGGCGGAGATGTGCTTCTTTTTGAAAGAAACCGCGTGGTGGATAGTACCGGACTACATCATAGACACCATCGGAGAAAAGGAAACCGCGATCGAAGGGGGAAATCATCGCCTGTTCTTGCGGGACGTAAGAACCGTTGAGGTAGGTCCACATAAGTATTCTAGAAGCTACTTGAGTACCGGGTCATGGAGAATTCGGAATGCTGAGTTTCGATGCTGCCTGTTTGTCAAACCTCCAGCGGAGCGATCCTTCTGCCGGTCGAACCAGCGTTATGGGCAGTGCTTTGGTCGGAGCTTGTACGCTCAGCACACGCTCAACCATTGGAGCTTTCGATAATCCTGTCGCAAGGATCAACACTTCGCGCCCGCTGTTGATGGCCGGAAATGTTAGTGTTACGCGCGAGGCGTTGAGGTGGGGCACAAATACCTCGCGAACCCATCGGTTCTCCTCGCCGAGTGCATCCGTCGCCGGGAACAGAGAAGCGGTGTGGCCATCGCTTCCCATACCGAGCAACACCACATCAAAACGCGGCGGCCCCGGGCTGTAAACAGTCCGTAACACTTTTTCATACCGGATTGCGGCTTCCTCGGGGCTGGATTCACCGGATATACGGTGAACGTTGCGAGGCGCGATCCCGACGTGAGATATCAACTCTCGCTGCACCATGCCGTAGTTGCTTTGCGGATCGTCCGGTGAAACGCATCGCTCATCGCTGAAAAAGACGCTCACGCGGCTCCAGTCGAGGAGATGTTTCAACGGATCGGATCCCAGACGGCGATAGATCCCTTTCGGTGTTTCACCCCCGGAGAGCACGACAGTGCAGGCTCCCCGATCGCGAAGAGATCCCTGCATGAGGTGAACAATCTCTTCAGCGCTCTTCCGCTCGAATTCCTCGAGTGAATCGAAAATGCAAATGTCGGGCGTTCCCTGCATCGTCCTCCCTGAACTTTCCCGTCAGTCCTGGACCCACCACCGGCCATCCCGCCCAAGCAATTCATCGGATGCGGCGGGACCCCAGCTTCCGGGAGCGTACGTGAGCAGCGGCGGCGCGTAGCTGCTCTCCCACCCGGCACGAATACCGTCGATGAAGTGCCATGCGAGCTCAATCTCGTCACTCCGGGCAAAGAGCGAGGCGTCTCCGTTCAGCGCATCCAGGAGGAGCCGTTCGTAAGCCTCCGGAAGAGCTTTTTCACCGAACGATTCACGGAAATTGAAATCCATCTCGACGGGCCTTGTTTCCATTCCCTTGTCCGGCACTTTGGCTATGAACCGGAGGTGGATCCCCTCGTCCGGCTGTATGGAAATGCCCAGACGGTTCGTGAACAACTCGGTCCTCCCGGCCTGCACATCGAGAATCTGCGTCGGCGGACGCCGGAACTGAACCGTGATCTCCGACGACTTCTTCTTCATCATCTTGCCGGAACGGAGATAGAAGGGGACGCCCTGCCATCGCCAGTTATCGATGTAGAGTCTCATCGCGGTAAATGTCTCGGTGCTCGAACCCTGCGTCACGCCTTGTTCGGCCTGATATCCTTCATACTGCGCCCGCACAGTCGATCGCCCCGAATGCTCTGGCGAGATGTCCCGCAAGGCGCTCAGGATCTTCACTTTTTCATTCCGGAGGGCGTTTGCTTCGAACGCGACCGGTGGTTCCATCGTAACAAGGGTCAGAAGCTGCAGCAGATGATTCTGAAAAATGTCACGCATGACGCCGGAGGTATCATAGTATCCGGCTCTGTGTTCTACACCCACGGTCTCGGCGACGGATATTTGGATGTGGTCGATGTAGTTTCTGTTCCAGAGGGGCTCGAATATCGAGTTGCCAAACCGAAAGACAATGACGTTCTGAACAGTCTCTTTGCCGAGGTAATGGTCGATTCGATAGATCTGTTCCTCTTTCAAGACGCGATGAAGCTCCTGGTTCAACGAGAGTGCTGATGGGAGGTCCCGTCCGAAGGGTTTTTCAATGATAAGACGGCGGTACCCCTTCTCAGCATCTTCTGTGAGGAGCTTCGAACCGGCAATATGTTGGATCACCGTAGAATAGTGTTCGGGCCCTGTGGCCAGGTAGTGAAGGACATTTCCCTTTTTTCCGGTCAGGTCGTCGAGTCTTCCCGCCAGCTCATCGTAATGTCTCTGCCCCTCAAATTCTCCTCTATGATAGAAGAGATGCTTCGAGAAATCCTCCCAATCCGATTGCTGAAACTCATCGGCCGCGAATGCCTTTATTCCCTCTTTCATTTTTCCGCGGAAGGAATCGTCAGAGTATGGCCGCCGGGCAAAACCAATGATCGAAAATTGCTCTGGCAGCCGCTTCTTTCTGAAATTAT
>DOWV01000114.1:0-1386 GCA_003519375.1 Bacteroidota bacterium | reverse complement strand
CCTCATTTCCCGTCACCAACCTGTAGAGATACACACCGGACGGGAGCCCGGAAGTATTCAACAGAATGCTGTGCTTTCCGGCCGGGAATTCACGACTGACGAGCTCCTGAATTTCGCGGCCCAGGAGATCATACAGCGTCAAGACGACGCGGCCGAAAGCCTGCAACTGAAAAGTGATGGTGGTGTTGCCGTTGAAGGGATTAGGATAGTTCTGGCTGAGCAGAACTTCACCGGGGAGATTGTTCGACAGATTCGTTTGTACGGCGGTCATCAGCGGCAGATCGTCCCCGGGTCCGGCCTGAGTCGGTTTCCAATCGTAGAGAACAAGATTCGACGTTGTGGCAGATTTCGCAAAAATGTTCATGAGTGAGTATTGAGCTGCTTCAGCAGTTGAAAGTTGCCTGGACCATGGAACACGTCCGTTCGTCGCCGCGCCGGCGCCGAAGCAATTGAATTCGGCATAGAGCGCCGGGACGACATTCCAGGCAAGCCATCCGGCGGAATGCAATGTCGCCGGTTCGATGCAATAGACGATCTTCGTGCTATCGCGGCTCTCACCCACCAGCGTAACAAAGCTCCTTTCAATGAAGAGTTTCTCGTGATACGTCCCGTTGCGGATCAGGATGATCACCTTCTTCGTATTGTTCCCGGGGATTGAGTTGAGCGCTTCCTGGATGGTCCGATAATTGCCGCTCCCGTCCGCCGCAACGATAAGATGCGCCTTCTCACCGCAGAACACCCGCAGTGCAGTGAGAAGCACAACAACGATGATGCAAGCTCGCCGGCACACGTTCCCGGCTACCCTTCATATTGTAATTGGGCTTGCGGCACAAGATCGGTCAGTTCGGCAATGCGGACCGCATTGCCCGAGTCGATGCTCTTCCTCGCGGCGACGCCGATGAGCACGGACATTGCGCCCTCGCGAACGCTGGCGGCCTGGTGAAGAGGATCGGGCCCTGCCGGGTTCTTGAAGATTTTGTCCTTCATGAGCGGGTCGCCGCCGTAATGATCGGCTTCCACGCGCTTGTACCGGAGTGTCTCCGTCTTGCCGAAGTTGTCCGTTACGCGAACCTCATCAATGCTCTCCATCGGCCACGGTTGCCGCTCGTGCATCCAGAAATCGATCCGTCCCTTCGTCCCGTTGAATGCAATTCGGTATCCCTCGTATGGCGAGTAGGTTGTCAGTGAATAACTCACCTGCACCTTGTTTGCATACCGGATCTGGACGGCCATCTTGTCGAAGATGTCGATATCTTCCTTCCACACACAACCGTCACGGGTGTAGCCGTCATGTTTCTCATTCGCAGCATACAAATCCATCAAGCGTTTGTCTTTGGTCATATCAAAGTAGAATTTGCATTTTTCTTTGAACGGACAGGGCCTGCA
>DOWV01000184.1:5270-7057 GCA_003519375.1 Bacteroidota bacterium | reverse complement strand
GCGGCGAGACATTCCTCGTACGCACTTTCGAGCAAGCCGGGGCCCAGTGCTTTGTGCACCTCGATTGCACACCCAATCACTCTCTCTGAGATTTCGTTTTGGTGCATTGTCTCGATGCGGAATCCTTCGGGTCGGTTCAAGAAGGTGGTTGATTACTCGGCGTTTCTCTGCGGACTCCGCGTCTCTGCGGTAAGAACCAGGACCGTCTTGTCAAAAATAGATTGACTTGAACTCTTCTTTGTTTTCTTTCACCCATGCGGCGAGCAGCCGGACTCCTTCTTCCACGCCGATTTTCGGTTCCCAGCCGAACTCGTTCTTCGCCTTGCGGATATCGCAGATGAATACCCGCTGATCGCCGGGCCGCCAGGTGCTGAACGTGTAGGTGAGCTTCTTGCCGAAAAACTTCTCGAGATAGCCGATAAGATTCAGCAGGGACATTTTCTTGTTCGGCCCGCCTCCGATGTTGTACGCTTTTCCGGCAGTGACGTTGATGTTCTTGATCGCCATGTCATATGCCCGGACGAGATCGTCGATGAAAAGGACGTCCCGGACCTGTTTCCCGTCGCCATAAATTGTCAGGGGCCGGTCGAACATGGACGAAATGGTAAAGTGTGCGACCCATCCCTGGTCTTCGACGCCGAATTGCCGGTATCCGTAAATGCACGATTGGCGGAAGACGACCGTCCTGAGACCGTATATCCTGGAGTAGTCGATCATGTACTGGTCGGCAGTTCCCTTACTGCATCCGTAGGGCGAGTGAAAATCAAGCTGCTCGGCCTCTGATACGCCCAGAGGGAGGCTCTCGTAATCATATTCACCATTCCTCTCGACGATCTTCACATGCTCCATTCCACCGTAAACCTTGTTGGTCGAAGAGTAGAGGACGATCGGTTTGCTGCCCGACTGGCGAATGGCTTCGAGCACGTTGAACGTGCCCAACGCGTTGATCTCAAAATCCTCGCGCGGATCCAGGACAGAAGTCGTGACAGCCACCTGTGCGGCGAAGTGGAACACAATATCCGCTTTGCCGACGACCGATTTGAGCCTGCCAAAGTCGATCCGGACGTCCCCCTGTGCTACGGTGAGGTTTCTTTGTACCGCTTCAGCAGCCAGTCGAGGTTTTGCAGGGTCCCTTTGCGGGAGAAGTTATCGAAGACTGTAACGTTGTGCCTATTCTTGAGATAGTAGTCTGCAATATTACAGCCGATGAATCCGGCACCTCCAATGACGACAATATTCATGACGACGATCGACCTTTCTGAATAATGGGATGACGCCTGCCGGCGTGCAGTTGGTCAGGACAACAGAGAACGAAATTCCGCCAGCAACGCGCGTTCATGCTTCTCAGATGTGAAATTATCAATAATACGCTTGCGGGCTTTCTTTCCGAGCGAGGGTGAAGCCAGAGCGCGCTTGATCGCATCTGCCGTCGCCGGCACATCGTTAAAGGGAACAAAGAACCCTGCATCGCCGACCACTTCGGGCAATGCCGTTGTATTTGTCACGATGGGGATACACTCGCATGACATGGCTTCTGTGTTGGCGATTCCAAATCCCTCATGGGCCGAGACCTGGAGATAGACTGCCGCGCGCCGATAGAACTCCAGCAATTCCTGGCCGAACGTAAACTTGTCCTGGAAGGTGACGTTCGAAGGTGCAGTTCGCCGTACTTCGTCCATCGTTGCATCCTTGCTCACCTCGCCGATGAGAATAAATTTCGCCTCCGGCACAGAGCGGGCAGCTTCAATCATCGTACGCAATCCCTTTTGGATATACGTGCTGGCATT
>DOWV01000184.1:453-4994 GCA_003519375.1 Bacteroidota bacterium | reverse complement strand
TTTCGAGAACTCCGAAAATGTGAGTACCAGATCGACGAAATGAAGGGCGAACCGCTGGGCGATGCGCTTCCACCAGGTTTTCATTTCTCCCCAGTCGATCACCGGAACGTATGTCGTGTCGTAACCTCCCGTGATAACGGCGACTTTCCTCCCAAACAACTTTGTCAGCGCGACGACGAAAGGTGCATAGACAGGTACGGAAAAGTACATGAGCACCATCAAGACTTCGTCGTTCACCAGCCTGGTGAACAGCCGCCAGAGGAGCACGAGTTTTCGAGGGAAGGGCAGT
This sequence comes from Bacteroidota bacterium, assembly GCA_003519375.1. GTDB lineage: Bacteria > Bacteroidota > Ignavibacteria > UBA10030 > UBA10030 > UBA9647. The sequence goes on along the minus strand of DOWV01000184.1, from coordinate 4,705 downwards.
GTCTCGACACCGAGGATCTCCGTCGGATACTCTTTGGAGAGGATCTCGGCGTCGTTGCGAACGAACGGCGACTTGGCGCTCGGGGAGATGACCAGGATCTTCTTTTTTGTAGAAGTCATCTCAAAAACCCTCACGCAAAGTCGCAAAGACGCAAAGCCCATCCAAAACGTCTAATTCTTGGCGACTTGGCGCCAGCCCGCCACGCGTTCTGGCGGGGCTTTGCGTGATTCTTCTTTTCAATTTTGAGATAGGTTCTAGGCATCGAGTGTCTGTTTTACTTCTCAGCGACCAGGACGAGCGTGTCTTTCATCCTGAATCCGAAATCGTAGAAGAACGACTGAATCTTCAGCGCTCCTTCGAGTGAAAGCATGCCCCTGCGATTCAGGAACTTCGTGAGCGGGATTCCCGAGTGATAGTAGGAGACCGAAAACTTCGAGAATCCTGCATCGTTGGCTGCACGTTCGAGACTTATTTTGGTGAACGGGCGGATATGCGTGTAGTCAATGTAGAAATCGAAACCGAGTGTCTTGACATTGGGTGTCACAAACACAGCTCGCCCTCCCGGTTTCAGCACCCGGCGACTTTCCTGCAGCAGAAAGAGCGGATTCGTCACGTGCTCTATGACGTGCTGGCAGTCGATGGAGGTAAATGAATTGTCTTTGAAGGGAAGTCCGCGCTGGACGTCGGCCTGGGCGACCGTAAAACCTTTTCCATGGGCGATGGTGAGGGCTTCGAAATCGAAATCGAGCCCGATTTTCCGCTCGCCGCCGAACTGCGTATGGTGGCCGACACTGCAGCCGATCTCGAGAATCGGACCTGCCGACGATCCGTGGTACCGCTCGAAGAACAGCCGTTCGGAGAGATATTGCGGCCGGCTGGAAAATTCCTGGATGTAGCTTTTCATGGCGTTCCTGTCGAACCGCTCGAATGATCGTTTATACCGGCGCGTTGCTTCATCCGGGTGACCATGCTGCGGAAGTCCGTAGACATCGACTTCACAATCGCGGTGAATTCGGATCCGCTCATGGCGGAGAGTCTCCAGAAAACAACGAGCGTCAGAATTGACGACACCGTGTACGAGATGCCGGAAGCGATTGCCGCTCCCGAAATTCCATATCGCGGGATGAACAAAATATCAAAAATGACCGTGAATAAAAACGAAATAAACGCAATGGCAGCGTTGTGTCCTGGTCTTCCGATGGCCGTAATGTACGTTGCGAGGACATTCGTGATCGAAAAAATCACGACGCCGGGCAAGAGAATGAGAAATGGTACCACGGACCCTTCGAACGCGGGCAGGAGAAAAACGATGATTGTCGGTCCGACGATGAATGCGGCGAGGCCGGCAATTACCGACACGCTGAACGTTGCTACGGCAGCCTTGACGGCGATCTGTTTGGATTTCTCATGCTGACCGGCGAGTGTCGGAAGCAGAACCGCGGCCATGGATGTTGAAAGAAGCCAGACCGTCTCACCGAACATTTTTGAATAGCTATAAAGTCCGACGGCCGCTGTACCGAGAAAATAACTGACGATAAACGCGTCGAGCCGGTAGTTGAAGAACTGTGCGAGATTGCCGATGTGAATGGTGCCCGAGAAGCGCAGCAACTCTCCGTACTCGCTCCATCGCATACGGGACTTCAGGACATCTGCCAATGGCGGAGATGACGCTCCAATGATGAACGCGAGGGCAAGAAGAAAGCTCAGGGCATAGAGGGCAATTGCGATAGTGACCGTCAGGGAGCCGAGAAAGCACAAAATCGTAAGCGCGACGGCGAGTGCGCCCTGGCTGCTGAGCGAAATGTAGTTGTTGAGCGAGATCTTGTTCTCGCCCACGATGATTCCCTGGGCGAATTGAGCATAGAACACGATCGGGATAATGCCGAGCGAAGCCACGATGGGGGCCGTCAGTTTGCCCGTCGGGAAGAGGAAGTCCAGTCTCAGTTCATAGAGGAGATAGAGCACCAGAAAGCTCACGATGGTAATCGGCACCGTAAGGACGATGGACGCGCGGGTGAGCTGAGCGCGGCTGAACTTCTTCTGCGCGGTGAAATAGGTGTTCGTGCCCGGAACGCCGAAGTTGAAGAGTGTGGTGATCGTCGTGATAACGAGACCGAGAAGGAAATACTCGCCGCGGCCCTCAACTCCAAGTGCGCGGCCGGTTACGACGGCAATAACCAATCCAATGCCGAACTTCAGTATGAAGTTCGACACGGCGGTATGAAGGAAGTTGCGCCCGAGAATTCCCATGAACCTTTTTCTTGCTCCAGAATCCGACTGAACCTGCGGTGCGGGCAAGATATTTGGCTACGCGAGTTCGCGTGCCGTGCCCTGTTCCAGCTTGTACCGCTTTCCCGATTTGCTACACGCTGCAATGCCGTTGCTGTCAAAGACCAGCCGCTGGCCACCTTCACTCATCCATCCGATAATCCGGCCCGGATTTCCGACAACGAGCGCAAAGTCGGGGACATCCTTTGTCACCACCGTGCCCGCACCGATGAAAGCAAACCTGCCGATGGTATGGCCGCAGATGATCGTGCAGTTGGCGCCGAGCGAAGCCCCCTCTTTAACAAGGGTCTTGATGTAGAATTGTGAACCGACCTGCGGATACTTCGAGCGTGGATTGTTGACGTTCGTAAAGACCATCGACGGACCGCAGAAAACGTAATCTTCCAGGATCACGCCTTCATACACCGAGACGTTGTTTTGGATCTTCACGAAATTTCCGATCACCACGTTATTTCCCACGTTGACATTCTGACCGAGGACGCACTTTCTCCCGATGCGGGCGCCCGATTGCACATGAGAGAAATGCCAGATTTTCGTCCCCTCACCAATCTCGACATTGTCGTCGACGTAGGCACTCTCGTGGACGAAGTACGATTTGTGGGTTGAAGGTTCGCTCATACGATCCTCTTACTTCAGTTGTTCTTTGATATACCGGATTTGCCGCGATGCATGGATTTCAGGATCTGTTCGATTCTGTCCACACGTTCGGCCCAGGAATTCTTGCGTGCAAAGGCGAGTCGTTTTGCCACTGCCTGCGGCGTGCGTTGTGTCAGGGCGTTCCGAATCGCCTCCACAAATTTCTCCGGCCTTACGGCGGTCATCACAATCTCTTCTTCCAGATCCAGCGGTCCAATCGTTGAAACGACGGGACGCCCCGAAGCAACATACTGGAAGAACTTCGAATTTGCTTTGATGTATTTCGTCACGTCATCACGCAGGTACGGAACGATGAACACGTCGACGGCTTTGCAGTAGGAGGGGAGCGATTCTTCAGGCTTATTGCCGAGAAAATGGACGTTGCCGCACGTTCGAAGCCCGAGAAGGTCCTCGTGCATTTGACGGCCGAGCTCGAGAATCGGCCCAATAAAAACAAATGAGGCTTCGGGGAGGAGTTTCGCGACCTGACGAACGAGCTCTATGTCCACGCGCGTGTTGATGACACCCATGTGCCCGATGATCGGGCGGGGGAGCGGCCGGAGGTCTTCGGGTATCGGTGTCGTTTCGTCGAGTGCTTTCGAGAAGAGTTCGACGTCTGCTGCGAGCGGGATGAGGTGAGTATTGGCGTTGTGGCGTTGCCGCTCCTCTGTCAGCCGCTCGGAGACTGTGAACACAACGTCCGCATTGCGGGTCAGTGTGTTTTCCATACGCTGAAGGTTCGGCCGCGCGCTCGGGAACTCGAACAGCTCCGCGAAAGGATCATTGCAGAAATAAACCGATGCAGATTCCCCGAATCCGCCAAGGAGCGAGCCTGCATGCGGAGCGAAGAGGAACAACCGGGGCGATTTCATTCTGAGTGACGGGAGGATGAACAGATTCAGCCAGACCCGTACCATCCACCAGTTGAGCCGGCAGATCCATTCAAACCACTCCCCTCCGGGAAGGAACGGCGGGACCATGATAACCATGACGCCGTCGGTTGTCGGCCGCACGCCGCGAAAAAGGAGCATGGCCTGCTTCCAGAAGTGGGTTCCCTTGAGAAGCTTGACCCACGTCAGAGCGGCCTCGACGAAAAGGACCCGGTGCCCGCGTTTGACATACTCCCGCATAAGATTGTGACGGACGCGTTTTGGTCCGTCCCAGAATGAGAGCGTAACGCAGAGAATATCTTCCGGTGTATGCGAGGTTTCGGCAGTCAACGATTGCTACACTCCCAACCGTTTCAAGAGGTAGGGGTGGGACAGAGGCTCGTTCTTGCATGGAGCGGCGGGGCGGGTATCATGCACGAGGTCGATCGACGGGCGGG
>DOWV01000184.1:0-358 GCA_003519375.1 Bacteroidota bacterium | reverse complement strand
CGGATATCATGCACGAGTTCGATCGACGGGCGGGCATCAGCTATGCCGAATCCGCCTCCCGAAAGAATGTCCTCATAGACGCGCGTGTGGAGATCGGTAAATCCTTCAGAGAATTCAACCTCGTGGCCGTCCACGGTGATGGAGCGAAACGTCGTATTGTCCCTGGCTATTGTCTGCGGCGGGAGGTCTTCGCGGGCAATGGAGAGATACCAGCGGACGGTCGCTTTCTTCAGTTCAAGATAACCGGACATGCGGTCTTTGTCGCTCCAATGGACCTCGCTCCGGACGGTTCCGCCGAAAATCCACTGAAGCAGATCGAAAAAGTGAATGCCGATGTTCGTCGCCAGTCCGCCGGAAC
>DOWV01000194.1:6554-7962 GCA_003519375.1 Bacteroidota bacterium | reverse complement strand
GTCGCAGAAGGTTACCTTCGACCGGAATAACCGCAGCTGAAGGTAACCTTCGAGTGAGGCCTTCTACTTCACAAGAATCAGTTTTTTGGTTTCGACGATGTTCCCGGCACGGAGCTGATAGAAGTACACACCGCTCGTCAGGTTTCGTGCATCAAACGCTACCTGGTACCGGCCCGGTGTTTGTTCAGCGTTAACCAACGTTGCAACCTCACGCCCCAGCATATCATAAATACCAAGGTTTACGAAGCTGACAGCCGACAGCTGATAGCTGACGGCTGTGCTCGGATTGAACGGATTGGGATAGTTTTGCGAAAGCGAAAACTGAGGCGCCTTGACATACCTCTCCCCGCCGGCGCCCGTCACACCAGCTTTCAGGAACCACGGAGCAGCGGTGGGATCGGACTTGAAGAAGTTCAACAAGAGCGACGCCACTTTCTTCTGCCCGTTCGGCGACGGATGCGTGCCATCCGCCTGGAAATCCGACGCCTGCCAGATCAGTCCGTCGCCGGCTCGGGGCGTCAGTCCGTCACCCCACAGATACGGCCCCCAGGCAAGCCACGGTGCCCGCTGCGCTGGTGACGCGTAGGCGAGCGACGTGTCCCCGCTGATCTGTTTTTGTATGAGCCACTGAACCGCGAAGCCGGATTCGTATGCGTACGGCTCAGGATTGAGATTCGATGTTGCATAGCCGGCGTAGATTCTGCTCGAAAGGTACGCGATCCGGATGTTAGGATAGAACGATTTCAGGATCCTCATGACGAGTTCGAGCTCCGCCTGCAGCGATTGTGCGTACGCGGGGAATCCCTTCGTCGGCGATGCATCGGCTTCCTTGATCCAGGCAACCTGGACTTGCTCTCTCGTCACTGCGGCTGACTTCAGCCGTTGATCAATGACGGACCAGAATGTTGCCGCCGTGTTTGAAATGATTGAGGCGGTTTGTCCTCCCTGCGCGCCGTCGACGATTGTCAGTCGCGGGCTCCTTGCCGCGTCCGCGTCGGCCGTCCGTTTGAATTCGGAAAACTCCTGGGTGGCGTTGGACATACCGATCGAGAGGAGCACGATCCTGCCGTTCACAGCGTCGGGCAGGCCCGAAGAATTCAATGGCGTGATCAATTGCGCGATGGCCCGGCCGGCTGAGTCGTGCTGAGAAGGACGAACATTCAGTCCTCCGGCGTAAAGTCCTCCCTGATATCCTTCATAGTATCCGCCCGCAAGCTCGGTCAACGGCTTCAATCCGACAGAGATACCTCCCGGGTTCTGGGCAGTGAGCCGACCCGCCGCAAAAAGGAACAGAACGAAAAGGCGAAAAGAGAAAAGCGAATGGCTCATGCGATTCTATTCGAGCGAGGTGAAGATGCTTGACCTTTATATGGGACAACCGGCAGGAGGGGAGGTTTAAGCCCCGAAC
>DOWV01000194.1:0-6398 GCA_003519375.1 Bacteroidota bacterium | reverse complement strand
AGAACCCTCATTGCGCCAGCTTTTTCTGCAGCTCCTCGAGGAGCGGGCGAACGCGCTCGAACGAATGCTGAAGCTCCTCGAGCATCGTCTCGAGTCCGTCCAGATTATTTTGCTCGGCTTGTTTCTCAATCGTAAAGCAGAGAGCCGACAGCTCCGGCAGGTTGAACGTCGTGAAGCTCCCCTTCAGTGTGTGGGCCAAATGGTTGAGCCGTTTCGCGTTTTTCTCGCCGTGTGCTTTCTTCAATGACACTATCATGTCGCTTGTCGACTTGAGAAAGTCGCCCAGCAGCCCGGCCGTAAAAGCGCGCTCCTCCGCTATGCCGAATTCTCTCAGCTGCTTCAATACCATATTCTCGAACTCTGTCAGCTCCGGCTTTGCCCTGGCAGGCTGAGGCGCCGGGGCCTCGGCTGATTCCGCGCCCCATCGGTCGAGCATCGCGATGACATCGTTCACGCGGACGGGCTTACTGAGATAGTCATCCATCCCGGCATCGAGACATTTCTGCTTGTCCTCCGACATCGCGTCCGCCGTCAGAGCGATGATGCGCGGTCTGCCGGAAGTGCCCCGGGAGGCCACGATCTTCCTCGTTGTTTCGAGCCCATCCATCACCGGCATGTGCACGTCCATGAAGATCACGTCATACGATCTCCGCTCGAGCTCCTCCAATACCTCTAATCCATTGGAAACCATGTGCGGCTTATACCCGAGCTGCCCGAGCAAATACATCAAAAGCTTCTGGTTGACGATGTTGTCCTCGGCGACCATGATGTCGAGCGGCATTCTTGCCGCCATCGCCGGTTCAATCCGTTGCACAGGTACGGAGGCTTCCGCCTGCGCACCGCTCATGACTCTCACCAGCACATCGAACAGCTGCGACTGCTTCAGAGGCTTCGCCACCTCAGCGGCAAAGAGCCTTCGGTGATTGGGTTGGAGCTCGCTCGACAGCCCGACCGACGAAAACAGGATCAGAGGCATGACTTGCGCGGGCCTCACCGCCCGGATTTCAGCCGAAAGCTGAACACCGTCGATCTCCGGCATCTGCATATCAATGAGGCCGAGGTCGAAAGGATCACCCCTCCTCACCCACTCCAGCGCCTCTTTGGGAGACGCCGTGATCCTGGGGATCAGCTTCCAGTGAAGGCAAAGCTGCTTGAGAATCTGCAGGTTTGTCCTGTTGTCGTCGACGACGAGGATACGCTTACCCTCGACACTGCCGGCGTCAGCATGGGAATAGGACTCAGGCGCCTCGGCTGCCACAGGCAGGGACGACTGAACCGTGAAACGAAATACCGAGCCCTTGCCTTGTTCGCTCTCCACCCAGATCTTCCCTCTCATGGACTCGACAAGACGCATGGAAATCGCAAGCCCGAGCCCCGTCCCGCCGTACTTGCGGGTCGTGGAAGAATCCGCCTGGCTGAACGGTTTGAAGAGACGATCGATCCGGTCAGGGGGAATCCCGATTCCGGTGTCCCTCACCGAGAACTCGAGCGCAAAATTCCTCCCTATCCGCCAGGACAGCGCAATGCTGATGTAGATTTCCCCATGCTCGGTAAACTTGATGGCGTTGCCGGCCAGGTTCAGAAGAATCTGCCGAAGCCGGTGCTTGTCTCCGACGATGACGGGCGGAACCTCGGCATCGACCCAATAGAGAAGATCGAGGTCCTTTTGGGATGCTCTGGGCGAGAGAAGCTCGTACACTTCCTCGATGCACGGCCTCAGATCGAACGGCGCTTCTTCAAGCTCGATTTTGCCCGACTCGAACTTCGAGAAGTCGAGGATATCGTTGATAACGCTCAGCAGCGCCTCACCGCTCATCCGGATCGTATCGACGTATTCTTTCTGATCCGGGGTCAATGTCGTGTTGCTGAGCAAGTCGGCCATGCCGATCACGCCGTTCATCGGGGTTCGGATCTCGTGACTCATGACGGCGAGAAATTCCGATTTTGCGCGTGTTGCCGCCTCCGCTTCCTCCTTCGCCCTTCGGAGTTCTTCCTCCATCCGCTTCCGCTCGGTAATGTCCTGGAGTGTCGTCCTGATACCAACGATCGCACCCTGAGAGTTGTGCAGGAGCCGGTCCTGGAGCAATACCGGGATTGTCGTTCCATCTTTCTTCAGATACTTGCGTTCGATATTCTGGCCCGGAGGAATTGCACCCGAGAGCTTCGCAGCAACCGCTTTCCGCGAGACCTCGTGTTCCTCCACAAATTCCCATGCAAACATCCCGAGCATCTCTTCAGCCGTGTAGCCCAGGATTTCGAGCTCCGTTCTGTTGACGCGGGTGATACGGCCGTCGACGCCGAGTTCATGGTACCCCACCGGAGCTTCGTCGAACATTTCACGGAATCTGACTTCGCTCTCCTGCAGCCGCCGTTCGGCCTTCGTGCGCCCGGTGATGTCCCGGTAGGCGCTCAGGAACATGGTCCGCGCGCCTTCGTGAATGAGTTTGGTCGTGACGAGGAGCGTCCGTGATTCGCCCGTTTTGGTGACGATCGTCGACTCCTCATCCCGGACTTCCCCTTTCTCCATCAGCTCCTTCAACCCGTCAAGCGCCTGCTGCCGGGCCGCGGGATCGGGATACAACAGGCGGCTGAAGTCACCGGCATTCGCCTCGATCATCGAGTAGCCTGTCAGTTTCTCCATCGCCGGATTGAACACCTCGAAGCGCCCGGCCTCATCACTGTAGGTAATCCCCTCGTTCACGGTGTTGATGACCATCTCGAGCTGGTTGCGGTTCTGCCGGAGTTCATCCTCGATGAGCTTCCGCAGCGTGATGTCGCGGGCAATGGCATGGACACCGATGGTGCGCCCGTCACGCTTGACGAGCTGCACGTTCTGGCCGAGCCAGATCTCACGGCCGCCCTTCGTGTGCGTCGGAAATTCAAAATACGTCGACGGTGTGTCCGACCTCACCTGGTTCCTGTAGAACGATTCGGCCGTCGAGCGGTAGTACTCCGGAATCAGATCGAGGTACTTCGTGCCGATGATTTCCTGCTCGGAGTATCCGGTGATTCTCAAAGCAACGGGATTGGCATAGAGAAATCGTCCGATGAGATCGGTGCTGTAGATAATGTCGCTCGCGCTCTCCACCAGCCGGCGGTACTGCACCTCACTCTCCTTGAGCGCCGCTTCAGCTTTCTTCTGCGAAGAAATATCCCTGTAAATGCCGAAGATCCCGATTCGTTTGCCATCCGCCAGGATCGGCGCACCAAGGACAGAAACATGCACCATCGATCCATCCTTGCGCCTGCGAACGGTTTCTGTCTGCACCGCCTCGTTGTTCAACACCTTCTTCGAGAGTCCCTCAGCTTCCTGCCCCAGGTTCCGCGGAACGATCAGATCATTCAGCCGTTGTCCGACGATTTCCTTCAGCGTGAAGCCGAAAATCCTGAGGAACGAAGGGTTTGCTTCGACAATGCGGTCCTCACGATTCAGCGCGACGATTCCCTCGAGAGAGCTGGCGAAAAGCTGCCGAAAGTAAATCTCGTGCGGGGAGAGAAGTTCCTTTTTCGACGCCGGGGCGGCTTTATTGCCCGCCGTCCTTTTGGGTTTGGCGGCAGCTTTCCGGGCGGTTTTCTTCGAACGCAATGTCTTCATAATGCGGGATTCCTGGGTCGTTTACTGCTGCGTCGGACGGTGAGCACCGGAAGCGGCTGGTTTGTCCGGATTGCTCCGACTTCATATGAAAGCTAAGGCAGAAGGTGGTGAAAGGCAATCAGAATCCAGAATGGAGAATGCAGAAGCTCGATTGGATGAAGCCTTTGCGCCTGCAAAAAAATGAAAAGCCGCACCGTGAGTCAGCAACGCCGGACAGGAAAGTGGTTGATCGCGGTGAATATCGATTACTAGATCAACAATTTGTGATTTTTGAAGGGTGGGTGGCCAGGCAAGTGCCCTCTGAAGAAACTCGTTTACTTCAGGATCCTGAAGAGCACCAGGACAACCCCGACAGCGAAGATCGATGTAAAGATGAGTTTGTTATGCTTCGCCAGCCAGTTCGGCAAGAAAATGTCGAACGCGTCGTTCCGATCGGTGGTGTAGCGGGCGCCGATATTCGTCAGCGGACATTTTCCATCATTCATCAGAATCACGACTCCCTCCAAAATCACGACTCCGATTGCGACCCAGACCGTCGCGTCTATCCGGTTATAAATCCCGGCGTAGACCACGTAGCCGATCACGCACACGAAGAACGCCCAGATAATCGTGTGGGCGAGCTTGACGAGAAGGAGCTTCTGGTTGTTCTGCAAGGGATCTTGAGATCTATGAATAGTGAATGTTCATCAGCGAGCGCCCGTCACTTAATCCAGAATTTTCTCAGCAAAGTGACGGTCACTTTCGTGCACTCATAGGTGACCGGCACCCATGAAAGTTCGCCGCGAGGTGACAGTCACCGCACCAGTGGAAGGCTGCGCTGAAAGGTGACCGGCACCCCTGAGAGACCGCCGCGAGGTGACGGTCACCGACCACCTTGCTGTTTGTGAGCGCCGCTCCACGAACCTAAAGGCTCGCAATGCCGGGCAGAAAATGGTTGAGCGCAGTGAATATCGATTACAGATTAACGATTTCTGATTTATGAATTGTGGGTTGATTCAGAGCTCCAGATCGTACCTCTGCTCGGTGAGCCACACGCCCCAGATGGTGTGCGTATGTTCCTCGATCAGCCGGAAACCGGCCCGGCGATAGACAGCCGCGGCGGCGTGAAGATCGCTCACCGTCCAGAGAAATATCCGCTTGTATCCTTTTCCCCGGCAGAACGCCACAGTGTCATTCATGAGCCTTGATCCAATCCCCTTGCCCCTGAGCGACGGATGCAAAAGGAACCACCGGAACTGCGCCTCGTCGTCGCTTTGTTTGACAATCGCAACCGAGCCCATCAGGATATTGTTGTCCTCCACCAGCCAGATTCGCTCCCGATCTGTCTTCGTCAACGCGAATTTCGCGAGCGGCTCTGCCACATAGGCTTCGAATGTATGGTCGAAGCCGTATTCTTCGGAGTAGAGCAGCCCGTGCAGTTCCACAAGCCTGCCTATGTCACCGGGTTTGAATTCGTGTCGTATTTCGATGTTGGTCATGGCCTCATGTAGATGCCACGCACCGCAAGTGAGAAGTCCGTCTTCTGCATGAGGACGCCCGGTGAGAAAACGGACTTCTACATCGAGAGGTGCGTGGCATTTCTCCCGCACACTTCAAAAATCAATGATCTACAATCCTTAATCTGAAATCTCCAGTTTCTGGCAGTTCTGCGGATTAACGATTGAAGATCAGCCATTGTTGATTTTTGATGTGCGGGTCCCGCCACCACCGCCCCGCCCACCGCGCTCACGAGCCTGAATTGCAGCAAATGATGATAGCAGTGCTTGAAATGCGCCCGCTCCCACTCCTCCGCTCCGAGCGGACCGAAGAGCGGATGCACGTGGACGGCCTCGGGGTGCTCGCGGAAGTGATGGAGATAGCTTGTCGTAGCCATTCGCAGCGCGGCCTTCGCCTCTGCCATTGAGCCGAACCTGAACGCCGGCGGCGTCTCGCCGAGAAGCGGATTTCTGAACTCGTGAGGCGTCGGCCGATTATCGTACAGAAACCTCTTCGCCCGCTCTATCAGGTGCGGCAGTGTCTTGCAATCGACATTCGTGGCGGCAATCGAGAGCCCGATCGCCCAGTCGAGATGCTCGACCATATGCCGGGCCGACATTCCTCCCCAGAGCGCCTGATCTTCTTCGCGGAGATTTTCGATAGCACGATGGAACAAGTGATCGAAGAACGCTTCTCTCAACACCCGGTCATTGACGTTGAATGGGATGGCTATCATTTCGTCCGTTGGTTTGTCGATTTTGACGGGATCATTCAATGACGGCAACTGCTTCGATTTCAATGAGAAAATCCGGGGAGGCCAAAGCCTGGACTCCTACCCAGGTGGATGCCGGCGGCTTTGGAGCATTAAAGTACTGCCTTAGCACCTTGCCGACGATGCTTCCGGCTTTTGAGTCATAGTTCACTACATAGATACGAATCGCCACGATATCGTCGATGGTTCCCCGGGCCTCCTCAATCGCCGTCTTGAGGTTACGGAAAGCTTCATGAGTCTGCCGTTCGAGATCATTGCCGCCCACGATTTCTCTCTCGGCATTCCAGGCTGTTTGCCCTGAGATATAAACCGTGCGCCCGGGTCCGCTGCTCACTGCCTGTGAGAAGCCGTGGGCCAGGCTCTGGAAAAGGCTGGGTGGATTGAAGTGCTCTTTTGACATAGTCGAAACACCATCTGATTATTGTTTATGCATTTTCCATGTAGAGCGACTCTGCGGGTCGCGTTTGAACAGATGTGCCGAAAAACATATTTGGAAAATGAATCCTTGTTTGCACCTACGTTCAGGCAAGCTGCCGTTGCGGTTGGCTTTCGGAA
>DOWV01000335.1:10924-14135 GCA_003519375.1 Bacteroidota bacterium | reverse complement strand
AACCGCGCCCCAAGTCCGGTACCAACCAGAAGATCCTTTTGACGAGGCCCTTCCGGTGTCGACTGATACGCCTGCCACGCTTTGGTGTTGCTCCAGGCAGAGCCGACATCGACAAACGCCGCCCCGAGCATATTCTGGAATCCTATCGGCAACGCTCCAAGGATCAGGTAACGGACGAGCGGAAAACGAAACTCCAGGTTGGCAATGCCGAATCGTGTTCCCTGAAGAGCATTATAATCATACCCCCGCACCGGCATGACCGGCGTGAGGAAGGCATAATCTTCGACATTGGTGATCGGCACTCCGCCGCCCTGGTCGAATTGCCTGTTAATCCACCCTTCCGTCCCCCCGATGAAGAACCGCTGGCGATTCGTTCCGTAGCTTGCTCCGCCGGCGATACGATAAACGAAGATCAGTTCCTTCGCCAGCTTGTTGTAACTCCGATAATCGAACGTCAGGGTCTGAACATCGAGAGAATTGTCGTTGAACTTGGCACTCCCGTACAGCGTGGCGTTGAACCGCGAGCCGTTATTCGGGGCAAACCAGCCTCCCTGCCAGAGCGAATTATCGTTGACATAAGAAATCGTGGGCATGATGAACGACCGCACCTGAGAGACCTCCGAGGGATCGTCGAGATTCTCACGTGACAGATTGAGCCAGTTCACAGACAAATCAAGCCGGTTGAAACGATCAAGAGGATATGAAGCCACGGCGCCGATAGCCCATGACCGGAATCGGTACAGCATATAGTTGCCGAACGGATCATCCAGATAGAGGAAGCGTGCGGTGTGGAAACCCTGAAATCCGTAGTCAATCCGGTTCGGCAGGTAGAGGTACGTCAGACCGTAGTCGCTGTTTTTGAGATCGAGAAGGAGATTCGTCTGGAGAACAATCTGGTGATCGCCGAGCATATCGCTGAAGGCGAAGATCGTCGATCCCTCGATGCCGTAGAATGTGCTGAATCCCGCCGTCCCGTAGACCAGATCGGGCGTGAAGTTCAGTTTGTATTTTCGCGGAACGTAGTTCCCTTCCGCATCCCGGTTATTGGTGATGCCCAGACGGGCAAGCTGCTTCGGCACCGCAATGGTGTCGCGCATACTCTCGGGCGAGAAGACATAGCTCTTGAAATCCGTGCGGGAGGCCGGCTGGAATCGCGGCGAGTCAGACGACGTATCGGGCACGATGACGATGTTATCCCGGATGGCCACGGTATCGCTCGTCGCAGCCGTTGAAATCACTTCGTGCGGTTTCTCGTTGCGCGGCAATTCGAATTTGCGCTTCAGGAATTCCGTCGGCTCAAGTTGAGCGACGCTGAGCTTGCGCTCGAAGGGCGAACGCATGAGAAACACGTCGAAGCCCGCCTGATGTAACGAGGCAAAGACCAACTTTGAACCGTCGTGCGAGATGGTGAGCTGGTAAATGCCGGACAGCGAATTGGTCACCGGCCGGTCGGTGCCAGCTTCAAGACTCCGCTCGTAGATGTTGTTGATACCGTTCCGATCGGAGATGTAGAGGAGCTTCTTACCGTCGGGCGAAACCACCGGCGATGATTCATCAGAAGCCGGAAGATCGGTAATGCGGCGGATGGATCGTGAGCGCACGTCAAGCGAATAGAGATCAACCTGAGAATAGTCGATCTGTGACATCTTCAATCCGGGGAGAATCTTCCCGGGAGAGGTGAAGTCACGCCGGTCGGAACTGAAATAGATCGTTTTTCCATCGGGCGAGAAGACCGGATCGGAGTCTGAAAAAACGTCGTTCGTCAGGTTCGTGAGCTGTTTGGCTTTGAGATCGTAGAAGTAGATATCCGAATTCGGACCTTTAAGCCCCTGGAACGTGAGGAAATTGCCGTCGTTGGACCAGTTCACCGAGAAAACGCCGTCGAGATCGAGCTTGATCTTCTCCGTCTCGCCCGAGCTGGCATCGACAAGAACGACCGCGTCCGAGCCGCTCGACTTTGCCGCAAAGACTATCTTCTTACCGTCGGGTGACCAGCCTATCCCCGGCGTCAGCAGATGCAGCTCTTCGAAATCGCTTGTGCGCTGGCCGCTGACGAGTCTGTCCAGGATCTGACCGTCGATCGCCGACATCAAATAGACATCAAAGTAGTCGTTCCGGTCCGAGATGAAGGCGATTTTGTCTCCCTGCGGAGAGATGGCCGGGCTCGTATTGTAGAAGTTGTTGTCCTTTGTGTGGTCCGTCAGGCGCCGGGCAAAGTCCGCCGGTTCCTCCCGCCTGGCGATATCGGGCCAGTAGATGACTTTCTGTTCCTTCTGCCATCGCTCGGAGAGCTCCTTGATGCTGAGTCCGATCGTGCTTTTGAATCCCTGCTCCACACTCCGCGTGCTCCGCATTCTGCTCATGATCTCGCCGATCTTCTGCTCGCCGTACTTGTTGGCGATATAATACCAGACCGATTGGCCGCCGCGGTACGCAAAGTAGCCTCCCAGGTATTCGATAGGCGGAAGGTAGTTCTGAATTGTTGCGTCACGGATAAACATATCGGAGTTGGTTTCCCACTTCATGGAGGCATACTCCGCGAATCCTTCATTCATCCAGAGCGGAAGTTGAAATGGCGACCGGCTTGCGATCAACGACTGGATCGATCCGCCGTAAAACATGTCATTCAGGACCGCATGGACCAGCTCGTGGTGGATGACGTGGCGAAATTGCCGGTAATTCCCCTCAAACGGGACCACGACCCTGTTCTTGAACAACTCCGTCACGCCGCCAATCCCCTCTTCCATATACTCGTCCACAACGTTCGTCTGCTGAAACTCGTTGTGAGAATTGTAGACGACGAACGGAACGCGGTTGTTGATATCGTAGCGGAGGATCTTGCGGATTGATTCGTAGGCGTCTTCCGCAGCCTCTGCGGTAAACTCCGCGAGCTCGTAGCCGTTCTGAGAAAAGTAGATGTCGAAATGATTCGTCTGGATGTACTGCCAGTCGAAATTCTTGTACTGGACCTTGTTTTTCCCGTAGACAGAATTCTGACCGAATGCCAGACTGGAGGCCAACAGCGTCAAAACGCCGGCGATCGCAAGTCTTCTCATAGCCGCCCCTTCAGCGATATTCAATGCACGCATAGTATTCTCATTCTAGATAAAATCACTCGTAAAATCAATTTCCCCTCTCATGATCGAACAATCACGGATACCAGGACAGTTCCTGGGACTCAACGGCCCCTTTTTCTCCGGGGTGGTTTTTC
>DOWV01000335.1:4837-10814 GCA_003519375.1 Bacteroidota bacterium | reverse complement strand
TGGTTTTTCACCCTCCGACTGGACGATGCCGAAGTCAATTTCCCTTTCTTCCGGATTGACCCGCAAGACACGGACATTCACGGGATCGCCCAGGCGATAGCGTTTTCCCGTTCTGTCGCCGATGAGAGCGTACTTCTTCTCGTCGTATTGATAGTAATCGTCATCCAGATCACGGACGTGGACCAGCCCTTCCACCAGGAGATCAGTAATCTCGATGAAGATGCCGAATCGCATGACACCGGAGATGACACCGTGAAATTCGTCGCCGACGTGCCGTTTCATGTACTCGACCTGCATCACCTTCAGCGAGGCTCGTTCGGCCTCCATCGCCGTGCGCTCCATGGCCGATGATTGTTTTGCGATGAATGGAAGGCGTTCCTCCACTTGCTCCCGCCGTTCCAGCGACGGGGACTGGGCATACTCCTTCAGCAGGCGGTGGATGAGAAGATCCGGATATCTCCGGATCGGCGATGTGAAGTGCGAGTAATAGTGAAAACCCAAACCGTAGTGGCCGATGTTGTGCTCCGAGTAGACGGCTTTTGCCATGGACCGGAGGGCAACCTCGTTGATCACGTTTTCAACTTCGCTCCCGCGCACCTGCTCGAGCAGCTTTTGCAGATCTTTCGACCGGACGCCCGCATCGATATCCAGCTTGTAGCCGAATTGTTCCACGAATACCGCAAGCTCACGGATACGATCCGGATCGGGAGAGTCATGAATCCGGTAGAGAAAAGGCCGGCGATGTTCTTCTTTCTTGACCAGACCGATGTGCTGCGCCACCGTCTGATTGGCAAGAAGCATGAACTCTTCCACGAGTCTGTGACTCCGCAATCGCACCTTCTTCTTGATTTCCGTCGGCTTTCCCTGCTCGTCAAATTTGAATTTCGCTTCTGCCGTTTCGAAATCGATGCTCCCGTCCTTCATTCGCTTTTTGGTCAGGACAGCACTCAGGGCGTACAGCCCGTGCACTGCTCCGAGCATCTGCACGCCAACATCCTTGCCCTCGGGCGGATCTGCGGACTTCCGGTCGAGCAATTCCTCTACCTCTTCGTACGTGAACCTCCGCTTGCTCCGGATCACCGATTCTCTGATTTCATACTGGGTGACGGCCCCCTTCGGCGTCACCTGCATCAGGACCGAGTACGTCAGGCGATCCTCGTTCGGCCGGAGACTGCAAAGAATGTTCGATAACCGCTCGGGGATCATCGGTATGACCATCGTTGGGAAGTACACGCTCGTCCCCCGCTTCAATGCTTCGAGGTCGACGTTGCTTCCTTCCGGAACGTAGTAGGACACATCAGCGATATGGACACCGATCCTGTATGAACCGTCGGGCAACTCCTCCCACGAAATGGCATCGTCGAAGTCTTTTGCATCCTCCGGATCGATCGTCATACAGAGCTCCTGCCGCAGATCGAGCCTGCGCTGAATCTCGGATTCCGGAATCGCCGCCGGAAGATCCTCTGCCTCTTTCCGTACTTCGATGGGAAAGTGCATGGGAAGTTTAAACTCGCGTATGACCGAAAGCAGCTCCGCTGAAACGTCGCCGGCCCTTCCCAGCACCTCGACCACACGTCCTTCGGGATTCAGGTGGCCGACACCCCAGGATTCAATCTGAATGACTACCTTGTCGCCGGGTTTGGCATCGTTGAGATCTTCCCGGTTTACAAAAATATCCCGCGCAATCTTCCGGTCATCCGGAATGACAATGAAGAAGTTTCTGCTTTTCTCGAGTGTCCCGACGACATCAACCCGGCCGCGCCGAAGAATCTTGACGACCTCACCTTCCGGCAGCCGGCCCTTCTCCAGCTGCTTCGTTGACGGGGCGAAAAGCGAAACTTCGACCGTATCGCCATGAACCGCCATGCCCCGGTACCGGGGCGGAATGAATATTTGTTCAGCGCCTCCGCCGACATCGACCGTCCCAAAACCTTGTTTCGTCATCCGGAATTCGCCAACCACGGATTGAGGAACGGCGAGATGTGCGTACCGTCCGCCTCGTACCCGGCGAATCTTGTCGGACTGGATGAGCTCATGCAGCCCCTCTTTGAAGGCGCTGTGCTCCTCCTTTGATTTCAGACTGAGTCGGCGCTCGAGCTCTTTCGTGTGAAATGTCTGATTCGGATACCGGGCAAGAAATGCCAGAATCTTATCTGATATGGTTTCGATGAGAGTAGTCTCCTGAATGCGCTATTTAGACACTTTGATGAATGAAATCTTTCCCTGGTTCCAGCGTCAAGCTGAGAATAGAACACTGAATACACAGACGCTACAAGATTTCCACAGACATATTATTATATAGAAAAATCTGTGTGAATCTGTACCATCTGTGTTCTCTGTGTGCTAATCACAGAATAATCCCCTAGAAGATAATACGATACAGCAGCCTGCCCCCTTTGGATTCCCGCCGCTGGTCGACCGTTTCCACCCCCTGGACCGTGCGTTGAGCTTCCAGAAGAAGGTTGCGCCACTTTTCGGAACCGACGATCGCGCTCATCGGGAGCTGAATACTAACGTTGGTATTGTTGAGATCGCTCAACACGCGTCCGCCAAGCCGGAACACCGCCTCTCCCAGTTCACCGGTCAATCTGACATCTGCGGATTCCTGAAAACTCCCGCCATAGTACAATACATCGACGGAGCGAATGATACCGAACTCTTTTCTGAGAAGATCGGTAAGCGGCCCTGAGAGAATCGACGAGGCCATTCCCCCGAGAACGCTCGAACCTGCGAGAGAAAGCCTGTCCTGCTGCGTCAGTTCATCGCGGAATGTGCCCGTGACGAGAAATGACATAGCGTCTCCTTCAATATCCCCCCGCTCCTCCCGAATGAGATTTCCCAATTGATCATAGCGCTCGAGACCCATTTTGACTTTCGGCTGGTCCCGCGTTCCTGTGATGTACACCCGGACAATCACCTTGTTGGAAGCTCCCATCGCTGCCTGTGTGCTGGCGTATATTGTAGAACTGAGCGTATCACGCGCACTACGGTGTGCTACACCTTCATAGCTGGCAACGACATCCAGTTCGGGGTTGAGTGGATTTCCTGTAAATTTCAGCTTTCCCGTGGCATCGAGTTTCTTGAAGTAATTGTAGTACGACCGGTTGCCGAGCTGCAATTCGCCGGTGAGCCGGACCTGGTCGCCGTCCCTCACGAAGACGGTTCTTCCCTGGAGCTCGGCAAGAAGCTGCTCGTTTGTGAAATTATTGAACACAAATCTCAGCTGCATGACCCCTTGCGATTCTACCGTGAGATTGTACACAATATTGTCGAGGAACGACCTCGATTGCGTAGCCGCTGCTGTGGCGGCCAGCTCAGCCGTCGTCCTGGTCGATCGTGCCGACCTCTGCGGGGGTTTAGGCGCTCCCGACTGAGGCGGTGTGATGATTTCCGGGCGTTCGTCTTCATTCCTGTCATCAATCACGCGCACGTCGATGCGGCTGTCGGGCAAATCGTCCGCCTCGCTCGTTGGAGGAAGCGTGAGATTCGCGTGCTTCACGAACACCGCCCCCGTTGCATACGACCGGGACGGACTACCTCTCCATTGCACGCCGCCCTGGCCTGTACCGGCGAACAGATCACCGAATAGTCCCTGGGTCATCCTGCGGCCGGTCTCTTTCATAACGAGGAGCTGGCCATTTGCAAGAAGATCGAAATCCTTGATCTTGAGTCCTTCCAGCGAGAACGTGCCCGACAGCATGACTCTTCCATCGGGCCGATCCGCGGGGACATTTCTTATGATCATGTTTTCCAGGGCAATCTGCTGTCCATGCGGAACAAGATTTCCGTCGACGATATACTGGATACCCAGCGGCTCGAACAGGAATTGAGCATTCTGCAGCGTCAGCGACCCTTCGTAAGAAGGAGATCGAATCGTCCCGCGCATTTTCATGTTCGAAACCATCGTCCCGCGGAGGTTGCTGAGCTCCGAAACGAAGGGATCAAGAATCTCCAGCCGGCAGTTGTTGGAACGAACATCGAGGTTCATTTCTCCCTCAAGAGGCCGGCTGGCACGGCCGCGTAACGTCAGATCGTACGGCACGGTGCCATTGATCAGGAGTTCAGGATTTGACGACGTGCTGTCGCTCTGACTCTGAAGCTTCGCAAAGATGCTCAACAGCCTGTTTGCATAGGACGATTGAAACGCAACCCGGCCGAAGTCTTCATCCTCATATCGGACGCCGGCCGCATTCAGGTTGACGGAGAATTGCGGGCTTTCGAAACTCCCGCGAAATGTTCCGGTCCCACTCACAACACCGCTCATCGACGGCAGCGATTCCAGGGGCGAGGTTCGGCGCAGCACCTTTGGCAGATCGCCTACCTCCAGCGCCTGCACGTCGACTGTCATCTCAGAGTTGCCGGTCGGATCAATGATGCCGTGAGCTGCCAGTTGCTCGGCCCCCCTGCTCAGGAGGAGATTGCGTATTTGAAGCCCATCGCGCCCAACGAGCACCTGAACGGGCCGGGTGTTCTCGAAGAACTGTGAGTTGAAATCAGCTGTCACGCGATGGAGCTCGAACGCGAAGACCTTCCGTGCGAGCGATCCGGCCCCCTCCAGACGAACAGTGACGAGCGAATCAAGCAGAGCGCTCACATGATACGAGGCCGAATCGCCGTGCAGCGTGGCTTCAAGCGACAGGTTTGACGTCGGCAGATTCTCGATATCAAACCGTTTAGTTTTTACGTCCACGGAAATCTCCATGGACTGGAGCAGTCGGTCAGATGCAAGGCCGTCGATGCTGTAGGCAATCTCGCCATCCCAGACGGAGAAACTCACCGTGCTGTCCGAATAGTGGAGCTCAGGCACCGACACCGCTCCGGCCATCCTGATGCCCGCATCCCCCTCCTTGACGTTCCCATTCATCGTTAGCTGCCCGTCCATTTCCCTCCCCAACACAACCCCGACAGGATAGCAGTCTTTGACGCTGAGGTTCAATGTGTATGCCGTTGAATCGGCGTTCGAGCGCGGGAATGTCCGTATCCCGCCTCGGGGAGTCTCGGCTCCTGCAATTCCTCTGAGAGAGTCGAGAAGACTGATGCGGTAACGGAATGCCTCGCCCGTCAGCGAGGCTCCGCGCAGGACCGAAGAGAAAACCGAGAGCGGGGTGAGGCGCCCCGTCGCTGACAGATCGAGAATGCCTGATGTCATATCCAGCGTCTGCGGATTAGCGTCGAGTGTGTTCACGCGGATTGCCGCCGGCCCCCCGGCAAACTGCACCGTGTCGAACGTGGAACGGAAGAGATTCATGTCCAGGGTCCCGGAGATGGCATCGAGTGATTTGAATTGGCCGCGGGTCTGGAGGTCAAATGAAAGATCGCTGGTGAATCTCTGCGAGCGGGTGAACTCGGCCAGATTCAGCGTGTTGATGCGTCCCGTAATATCATATCCGACGATATCGCGTTGCAGAAGTTGAAGCGATCCGCCGATATCGATTCTGGATGACCCGAGGCGAAGCGATACCCGGGGCCGGAGCGTGCGATCGGCCACGTCGACGACCAGGACGGAACGGCTCAACGGCAATCGATAGAACGACGAGGAATCAATTTCGGCCCGAATGATCGAGGTCATCTCCGTCAGCCTGGTCCCACGGCCCTGAACTGAGGCCGCGATGTTCAGACTGCTGCGCCACGTGCTGTCACCGGCGACATGTGCGAGATCGAACCGGCTTGTCTGAATCCTGCCGTCATACGAAAGGGTGCCTCCCCGTAGATCCAGATCCGCGTCGACATCAACACCGCCGATATTGGAAACGCTGGAGAGTGATGCGTGAAAAATGCCCGGCTTTCCTTTGAAAGAGAGATCGTAGTTCACGACTCCGAGGCGTGAAAGGTCCGGGATACCAAGTGAAGGCATCAGCAGGCGGATATCATCCGGATCGATGCTGTTCTTGAGAGAAGCCAGGTCCATCTCCAGGTCGGATGGGTGATGAAGATTTGCAAGAGAGCCCTCGATCCGGATCGAAGATGCTTCTGTTCG
>DOWV01000335.1:1351-4603 GCA_003519375.1 Bacteroidota bacterium | reverse complement strand
TGTTCAATTATCAACTTGACGGACAAAGGGGCCTGGCGAAGTTCAGCGAGCTCGGCGATACGCGTGACGTCGGTCCCCTCCATGCGGGCATCGAGTTTCAAATCCGACCTGTTGGTCAGGACGCGCAGGTTCTTCACCGAGGCGAGCGATGGCGTGAGCGACGCTTCGCCGGAGAACTCCTTCATACGGAAATCATGGGCGGGCACAAGGAACGAAAGGGAGCGGACCGTCAGCCCGATATCACGAGACCGGAGCGCAAGACTGGCATCCAGGTTGAGCGAATCGATCTGGAGATTCGAATAGTCGAACCGGCCCGGGGAGATCCGGAATGAGCTATCCGCAGAACGCATTGCTAGCGCGAGTGAATCAACGATGCGGACCGCGCCGTCGATCAGTTGAATTTGCCTGAGATTGATAGCCCACGCCGTGGGAACCGTATCGCCAGGCGAAGTCCCCAGAAGGCGCCCGATGGTCCAGCTGCCGGCAGATGAACGTGTGAGGGAGATGAACGGATTGGTAAGCGTTAGCCGCGATATAGCGACTCGCTTTGTAATGAGGGCAAGCGGATCATAGCGGGCTTCTGCGGACTGAACCGTAAGAACCGCCTCTCCGTCTTTTCGGAGAACGACATTATCGACCCGAAATCCGCCGAAGAGATTCCCCTCGATCGACCCGAGTGTCAGCTCGCCGTGCAGTTCCTTGCGCACGGTCTCTATCAACTGCGACCGGACATAGGATCGAAACACTCTTGTTTGCGTGAAACCGAGTACGGCGACAGCGAGAAAAAGAACGATAACTGCGAGGGAATATGTAGTTTTGAAAAATCGGCGCACGAGAAAAGTCACCCGTCCGGACCTTCGCTGTCGAACCGGATCACCTCAATGGTGAACCACAGTCATTTCGACTGTCGAGCAGCGGTCTCGGCTATCTTTTGTATGATCTTGCTTGTCGATCGATTTGGCAGGAATTCGATGGTCTGGACTGACCCGCCGGCGGACTCCACAATGTCCTTCCCCACAACATCATGGACGGACCAATCGGCGCCTTTCACCAGGATGTCTGGCACCAGAGATTTGATGAGTTCATACGGCGTGTCTTCGTCGAACAGGCAGACATAGTCTACCGCCGCCAACGCCGCCATCACAGCTGCTCTGTCATCTTCCTCGACGACGGGGCGGCCGGGGCCTTTGTTCAATCGCCGGACAGAACCGTCCGTGTTTACTCCTACGACAAGAACATCCCCAAGCGCTTTTGCCTTCGTGAGGTAATCGACGTGACCGCGGTGAATGATGTCGAAGCAGCCGTTGGTAAACACAACGCGCTTTCCCGCCTTCTTCATCTGCGGGCGAATTTTGACGAGTTCCGTGCGCGAGAGAACCACACCCATCATGCATTTCCTTCATGAGCGGAGGCTTCGATGGCGGCTTCTCGGAGTGCATCCACCGATATGGGGACAATACCGACTTCGCCGCAAACGACCCCACCCGCAACATTTGCAAGCATGGCGGCTTCCTTGATGGTCGCTCCGGCTGTGAGAGCCATCGTCAGCGTCGAGATGACCGTATCACCGGCACCCGAGACGTCGGCAACCTTTCGCGCAGCTGTCGGAACGTGTGTCGAGTCACCCGATCCGTCGAACAATGCCATTCCGCGTTCCCCCAATGTCAGGAGGACATTCTCTGCCTTCAGTTTCTCAATCAATACGCGGCCGGCCTTCTCGACGCCGGCCCGGTCATTGAGCCGCACGCCAAGCGCCTCCTCGGTTTCCTTGCGATTAGGCTTGAACACCGTGACCTGCTTGTACTCGAAGAAATTGTTGAACTTGGGATCGACGGTAACGATGATCTTATGTTTCCGCGAGAACTCGACAATCTCATGAATGAGATCTTTCGTCACCACGCCTTTGTTATAGTCTTCAATGATGATTGCATCAAGAGAGGCCGCCGACTGTTTCATGACATCCAGGATTTTGGCTTGTATTCCCTGCTGGATCTCCTGCTTCACTTCCCGGTCGACGCGCACAACGTGCTGGTGGTTCGCAATGACCCGTGTTTTCACTGTCGTGGGTCTCGAGGCATCGACCAGAATTCCTTCTCCCGGAAAGCCGCTATCGGCCACAATAGACGTCAACGCCCGACCGGAGTCATCTTGGCCCACCACACCGACCAAGACCGGCGTACCGCCCAAGGATGCGATATTATTGGCCACATTTGCGGCTCCGCCCAGCCTGGTCGACTCTGATTCAACTTCCACTATCGGAACAGGTGCTTCAGGCGATATTCGGGCCACAGATCCCCAGAGATACCGGTCGAGCATGAGGTCACCGACCACCGCAACCCTTTTCCCTGCAAGGTTTTCGAAAAGGGATTGAAGGCGAGAATGTGTAAATGTTACCAAAATCGTGCCCTTTTTCTAAAAGTCGGGTACAAAACACAGCTTTTGCCACAAAGTCTCGAAGACACCAAGAAGATTATTTATCTTCTCTTCCGAGGACCTTTGTGCCTTTGTGTCTTCGTGGCAGTTCTTTTCGAGTGAACGATAAAAGTGCTTTTCCTTGTGAATATACCCAGAAAACGAGGGACAAGCAAGGTAAGGTGGATAGGGGGCGGTAGACAGCGGGGGTCGAGTGGATTAATGGCCAGAGGAGAAGGATGAGTAGAAGACGGAAATTGGTGTTGGAATGATGGAATAGTGGGGTGATTGGATGAGCAGGCGTTACCACAGGCGATCTTGATAATCTTTGTGGTTGTTCGTATCTTATGGCTGTCCCCGCTGATGAAGCGGGGATTGTCTTCGATGCCCGGATGCCAGCCTCCATCTTGAAAATCAGATTCCGGCGGACAATCCAACGGCTCTTTGAGAATTCGTATA
The DNA here is from genome assembly GCA_003519375.1 of Bacteroidota bacterium. Taxonomy (GTDB): domain Bacteria; phylum Bacteroidota; class Ignavibacteria; order UBA10030; family UBA10030; genus UBA9647. The sequence continues at coordinate 1,732 of DOWV01000335.1, read as the reverse complement.
TGCCCGGATGGCGGAACTGGCAGACCTGCCTGCCGGCAGGCAGGCGCGCTAGCCTCAGGAGCTAGTCATGGGATACTTCGTGTATGCGTTGAGAAGTTTGACTCACAACTACATTTATGTCGGATTGACCTCTGACGTGAGCAAACGAGTCGCCCAGCATAACGAGGGAAGAGAAAGAACCACACGACCCTATCTACCCTTCGAGCTGATTTTGATTGAGGGTTTCGAGACGAGAGCCGAAGCGCGGAAGAGAGAGATCTTCTTGAAGTCGGGATGTGGGAAAGAATTTCTCAAAGGTCGCTCCAGGGACCAAGCGGAAAGACAAAGCAGCACAAATAAGATTCAACGCCCGGATGGCGGAACTGGCAGACGCGCTAGCTT
>DOWV01000335.1:0-1192 GCA_003519375.1 Bacteroidota bacterium | reverse complement strand
GGTTCAAGTCCTGTTCCGGGCACTTACCGAACTCACACCATGCGGTGTGAGTTCTTTGTTTTTGGGGGTTCCTGCGATGGCTGGACGGTCATCGGCAGGCTCTAACAGCCTCTGGAGTTCGGGAGTAACAGCTGGGATGCGGCGCACGTAGACTTTTGCCACCCCTTTCTCCCTGTCAACCACGATTCGAGCTATACACTTCCTGATGAGACTCTTACGATCTTCGATGGGAGCACTCTCAAACTCTGTCTCAAAATTCAGAACAAACCGGGCGACGGCGTCTGACCAATCGCTGACATGGTCATGGGCATCGGTCAGCTCGGATTGAATCTGATGTAGTTTCCTTTGGAGATCCTGCTCCTTGTTGAGAAGCTCGCTGAGTCTGTTGGTGAGGAACTCAACCGCATTCCCATTTGTCCCTACCTCAATCGCTTTCATCAGGTTTTGTTTTTTGAGTGAGATCAATGCGAGCTCTGATTCAATCCTCTTTGTTTCCGAGTGGATTTGATTTGGCTCGTTTTGGAACAGATTGCGGAGGTTCTCTTCAACCATGTTGACGAGAGTCGGATCAGCAAGAGTCTCTTTCACTACCTTCACTGCAAAATCCTCAAGCTGGTCCCTGAAGACTGCAAGATGGGAACAGACTCTCTTGTTCTCCCACCAGCCATCGATGAAGGGCGAATGCGAAATTGATACGCTTGGGCCACGGTGTTGTTTGGATCGTTGATGATAGCGTGACTATTGAACTGCATGCTTTGGGTCGCTGAGAAGGCTTAAGTCGTCCGTAATGGCGATGCCGACAATGATAACGCCGAGGATGATGAGGACCAGTTGCTGTTGACCCGTTTTTATATTCTGCTTCATAAGATGATTTTTGAAAAGCGTTAAGAGATCCGTGAAAGAAACCGAGGCAGGCAATGATACTGTTGCCTGCCTCGGATATTTTAATTTGGGAATCTGGTATTAGTTGGTAAGAGTTAGGGAAACGGTTCTCGGTATCGATGAAAGCTCACCGGCTGAAGCATCCGCGGAAAACGTATAGGTGATTCCCTTTGCGATATCGGAACCCTTGGACATCCCCGTGACAACGGCCTTCGCCGAGCCATCGGAAATATCAACTGCAGCCAAACTGGTTCCCTTCGCGCTGGCAAGCGTGATCTGCAGGATGTAACCGGCTGCGAGAGCTGGGCTC
>DOWV01000197.1 GCA_003519375.1 Bacteroidota bacterium | reverse complement strand
CAGGGGGCACTGCAGCTGATCGACGGTCATCGTGAGCGGGTCCGGAGTCTTCTCTCCAGTTACGCATTCAACAGACCTAAAGATATCGTGCGGGAGTACGCGCAAAGGCTCGACGAACTGGCACGGGTACAGGATATGAAAGCCCGGCATCTCTTCGAGCAGGCGCACCGTGCCCATGAATCTCTCCACAAAAGGCTTTCAGGACTTGGGTCGGAGAGCATTCTGAAGCGGGGGTACGCCATTGTCCGTCGGGGCGAGTCAGTCATCACACGGGCTGAACACCTGCGACATGAGGACGAGGCGACAATTCAATTCCAGGACGGAAGTGTAACGGCGAAGGTACAGTGATGGTCACGAAAAAGACACAAAAGGGATCCTTCGAGAGCTCACTCAAGCGCCTGGAGGCCATCGTCGAATCGTTGGAGGGGGGCAAGGTTCCTCTCGACGAGGCGGTGGAGCTCTACGAAGAAGGAATCAAGCTCTCACGGGAATGTGCCGAGAAGCTCAGAGCGACCGAACTGAAAATCCGAAAACTCGCGAAAGCAGCGGGCGAGGATTTTGAAGTGTCAGAAGCGGAAGAAGCATGACCGAGACGCAGCAAAACTCCAGCCTGCTCGATAACATACACGATCCCGAAGATCTTCGCAAACTGAACCTGAAAGATCTCCGGACGGTGTGTGCCGAGCTTCGCGAGTTTCTCATCGATTCGGTTTCGAAGACCGGAGGTCATTTCGGAGCCGGACTGGGAACGGTGGAGCTTACGGTGGCACTTCACTATGCATTCCAGACACCGAAGGACAAGCTCGTGTGGGACGTCGGCCATCAGGCCTATCCACATAAGATCCTCACCGGCCGAAAAGATCGGATGCACACGATCCGTACACTCAACGGGCTGAGTGGTTTTCTAAAAAGAAGCGAAAGTGAATACGACGTCTTCGGAGCGGGACATGCAAGCACTGCGATTTCCGCTGCTTTGGGAGTGGCAACGGCCCGGGATTTCAACGGAGAGTGCTTCAAGGTGGTCGCGATCGTCGGCGACGGCTCCCTGACCGGAGGCATGGCATACGAAGGGATGAACAATGCCGGATTGTTGAAGAAGGACATTATCGTTGTACTGAATGACAACGGGATGGTATCCCTTTCCTCGGTCCAGCCCTCGCTCTGGTCATTCCACAATTACTTCAGCGAGGTCCTGACCCATCCCACGTATAACAAGTTCAAATCGAATGTCTGGGAACTCACCGGAAAACTTGACACGTTTGGCGATCGTCTTCGATCCGTTGCCCAGAAGGTCGAGCGCGGTGTAAAGGCTGTCGTCACCCCCGGCATGCTGTTCGAAGCTCTCGGATTCCGGTACTTTGGACCGTTCAATGGGCACAACGTTTTTAAGATGGTTGAGATTTTCAGACATGTTCAGGACCTGAAGGGTCCGATCTTGATACACGTCCGGACTATGAAGGGAAAAGGGTATGCCCCGGCCGAAAAAGAGGTGACTCGCCTCCACGGGGTAACACCATTTGACAAGATCACGGGGCTCTCACCCAAGAAACAAACCGAGACGGTTGCGTACACAACAATCTTCGGACAGGCTTTGGTCGAGATCTGCAAGATGAATCAAAAAGTGGTCGGCATCACCGCGGCAATGCCAGACGGCACGGGTTTGACCTTGCTTCAGACCGAGATGCCTGAACGGTGTTTTGATGTCGGGATTGCAGAGCAGCATGCGGTGACGTTCGCGGCTGGTCTGGCGACGGAAGGGTACATCCCTGTTGCCGCGATCTATTCAACGTTCCTTCAGCGTGCCTTCGATCAGGTCGTGCACGATTGCGCCATTCAACATCTGCATGTCGTCTTTGTGATGGACCGCGGAGGTCTCGTTGGTTCAGACGGTGCTACGCATCATGGCGCTTTAGACCTTTCGTTCCTTCGATGTATCCCGGGGATGGTGATCATGGCCCCAAAAGATGAACAGGAACTTCGAGATATGCTCTACACCGCGGTTGAATACGGGGGTGGGCCGATTGCGCTCCGCTATCCGAGAGGAAACGCAGTTGGTGTCGCCCTGCGACCGGGTTTCCGGAGAATTGATATTGGAAGGGGGGTGGTGCTGAGAGAGGGAAAGCATGTCGCCATCCTTGCCATCGGAAACGTTGTAAACAGCGCTGTGCAGGCCGCCGAACTCCTTTCGGCCCAGGAGATCGATGCGGAAGTGGTCAACATGAGATTCGCGAAACCGATCGATGACGCTCTTGTCCGCTCATTGGCTGCGAGGTTTGACAGCTTTGTGACGGTCGAAGACAATGTCACCGATGGGGGGTTCGGAGCTGCTGTTCTTGAATCGTTGAGCAAACAAGGCTTGAACGGTGTCCACGTGAGGCTCCACGGACTGCCAAACGAGTTCGTCGAGCACGGAACCCCCGCTGAGCTTTATCGCATTGTTCGACTGGACGCAGCGGGTGTGGCAGGCGTCGTTCAGGAATTTCTCAATGAGCGAAAGCAAGCTTTCGCCGGGTAACTATTTTCTTCCCACATCAAACAAAAAGTGACATGCAAAAAGTCAAGATCGCTGTTGTAGGACTGGGGACTATCGGACAGTCAGTACATCTGCCGATTCTCTCGAGGATCCCGGAAGTTGAAATCGTTGCCGTCTGCGACATGGAGGCATCGAAAGCTGAGTTCGTTGCAGGGAAGTACGAGATCCCGCGCCACTATACCGATCTCGAAGAAATGCTGAAAACGGAAGAAGTGATTGATGGAGTGGATATCTGTACTTCCACGTTTTCGCACCTTGATGCCGCAATCGCCGCGCTGGAAGCGAAGAAGCATGTTCTGGTCGAAAAGCCGCTTGCACGAACGTACGAAGAAGCGCACAAAATTGTAGCCAGTGCCAAGAAGAACCAGCGAAAGCTGATGGTGGGGATGAACAATCGTTTTCGCCCGGACGCGATGATCCTGAAGAGCATGATCCAGGGCGGAGAGCTTGGCAGGATATTCTATGCAAAAGCAGGATGGCTGCGCAAACTGAAGTCCACCAATCCGTGGCTGACTCGCAAGGAAAAATCCGGTGGCGGCGTAGTGCTCGATCTTGGTATTGTGATGTTTGACCTCGCATTCTGGCTGATGGGCTTCCCGGAGGCAAAGGAAGTTCTGGCTTCGAATTACTCGCATAACACCAAAGGGGTTGAGGATTCGTCTGTCGTATTCATAAAGATGAAGAATGGCTCGACGCTTACGATCGAATCGAGTTGGTCGTTTGAAAAGGAGTCTGATTTTTACTACTGCGACTGCTTTGGAATGGATGGCGGCGGATCGCTCAACCCGTTCCGTATTCTGAAACGCATGCACGGCAACCTTGTGAACGTTACGCCGGCATCCCATGAAACGCCTCAGACGCTGTACTGGAAGTCGTACGACAACGAACTGAAGCATTGGGTGGGCTCACTCAGGGGCCTCCATCCGCTTCTTTCGACCGGAGAAGAAGCCCTCCACCGGATGAAGATCGTCGACGCCATCTACCAGTCTGCCCGGAAGGGGAAGAGCATGAACGTTAAGTAATGCACTGTTACGGTGATTGTTGAATAATCACAAGCAAGTCAGAACTTAGAACGGGTGGTCGGAAGCACACAAGCCAC
>DOWV01000198.1 GCA_003519375.1 Bacteroidota bacterium | reverse complement strand
GAGCTCTCGAAGGATCCCTTTTGCGTCTTTTTCGTGACCATCACTGTACCTTCGCCGTTACACTTCCGTCCTGGAATTGAATTGTCGCCTCGTCCTCATGTCGCAGGTGTTCAGCCCGTGTGATGACTGACTCGCCCCGACGGACAATGGCGTAGCCCCGCTTGAGAATGCTCTCCGAACCAAGTCCTGAGAGCCTTTTGTGAAGAGATTCATGGGCACGCTGCGCCTGCTCGAAGAGATGCCGGGCTTTCATATCCTGTACCCGAGCCAGTTCGTCGAGCCTTTGCGCGTACTCCCGCACGATATCTTTAGGTCTGTTGAATGCGTAACTGGAGAGAAGACTCTGGACCCGCTCACGATGACCATCGATCAACTGCAGTGCCCCCTGCCGCATAGTATACTCATAGTTACGAATAAGTTCAAGAAGCTCAGCCCGGTCGGGCACGACCATTTCGGCTGCTGCGGAAGGCGTTGGGGCCCGAAGATCTGCAACGAAATCGGCAATCGTGAAATCGATTTCGTGTCCCACTGCGCTTACGACAGGAATCCGGGAAGCTGCGATCGCGCGGGCGACGATTTCCTCGTTGAATGCCCACAGGTCTTCCAACGAGCCTCCTCCGCGTCCGACGATGATGATGTCCACCCGTCCATACCGGTTCATATCCCGCAATGCCCGGGAGATTTCGTCGGATGCGCCGGCTCCCTGCACACGCACCGGTATGAGGATCAGTTCGACCGCCGGAAAACGTCGTGAAAGAACGGTTCGGATATCCTGCAGCGCGGCACCTGTTTCGGAAGTGATGACACCTATTCGCTCCGGGAATTTCGGAAGCAGGCGTTTCCTTGATTCATCAAAGAGGCCCTCCGCGGAAAGCTTCCGTTTGAGTCGCTCGAATGCGATCTGCAACTCTCCAATCCCCACCGGGGTCAGCTGGTCCACATCCATCTGATAATTGCCGCGCGGTGGATACACTGTGATAGCGCCGGGTGCGATCACTTTCATTCCGTCTTCCGGAAGAAAGAGGAGGTTCGCCGCCCGGCTTCTCCACATGGCGGCAGAGATCTGAGCGCCTTCGTCCTTCAACGTGAAGTACAGATGACCCGAGGTGTGGCGCTTGAAGTTCGAGACCTCGCCCTGCACCCAAACCCTCGCAAACCGCTGTTCGAGCGATTGCTTGATCTGGCGCGTAATGTCGGAGACCGAAACAACTTTTGACGTCTCGGTTGTGCTCTTGATTTCTTCCCTGTCCATGCCGGAATATAGGAAACATTGCAGACGAGCGCACGTGTTTCTTGTCTTTCAGGTGCAACTTGGCTATATTTTTGCGTAAGACTCAGAACAAGGAGAACCATGCGCACAGACGTACTCGCTATCGGAGCCCATCCGGATGATATCGAGTTATCCTGCGGCGGAACGGTCGCGAAGCTCGTACAGCAGGGACATACGGTCGCACTCGCTGATGTGACTCAAGGTGAACTTGGCACACGGGGCACCAAAGAAATCCGGGCGCGGGAGGCTGCAGACGCAGCCCGTATTCTTGGCGTCACTACGCGCCGCAATTTGCAGATTCCCGACGGCGGGATCGATATCAAGAAAGAGAACGTACTCAAAGTCATCACTCTGATCCGGGAATTACAGCCCTCAATCCTTCTGATACCGCACGGGGTAGAGCGTCATCCGGACCATGTTCACACGCATCAGTTATGCCGGGAAGCATGGTTTTATTCAGGACTCGAGAAGCTTCCGACGAAACTGCGCGGCGTCAGGCAGCATTCCCACAGACCTCATCACTTTTTCGAGTTTATGCAATGGCATGAATTCGAACCTGCTTTCATTGTCGATATTTCGGACACCTTCGAGATGAAAATGGAGTCGATTCACGCTCACGCCTCCCAGTTCTTCAATCCGGCGAGCAAAGACCGGGAAACGAAACTGAGCAGCCCTGAATTTCTTCAAACCATCGAGACACGCTGCAAGTACTATGGCCAAAAGATTGGAGTGAAGTACGGCGAGCCATTCCTGACGAGTTTCTCGATTGGCGTCAAAGATGTCTTCGATCTCCAGGTTGTGCGGGGATAGGAAGGCATGGAGCTGTCACCACGGTGCATCGGGCCCTACTTTCAGAATCCACCTCAGGGGATGTCGGTCGACCGGCGCTCCTCGCGCGGCAGTGGGATAGCAGAACAATGAGCGGGGAATTTGAAGCAGAAAGCCCCAAGCGTGAACCTTGAGGCCTCCTTTCAAAATGCAATTTCGGCGCATCCTTGTCAGCGCCCGCCGGATTCCTGATCAATGCTGGTGGCCGTGGAAATTCGGCTTCACCTTGTCCTTCGTAATGCCTGGAATGTCTTCTCCCTGCCCCATTTGCCAGCCGGCGTAACAATCGGAACAGACTCCTTTGCCAGCTCGCAGATCTTTGTTACACTGACAGCTTTGATGGTCTAGCGCGCAACGATCACATGGATCCTTGAGGCAGCAGTTGTAAACGAGCTCCTCCTTCGCTTCCGCCAGCAACTTCTTCGCCAGCAGTGCCTTCTCTTTGCCTGAAAGCTCTTGTTCTGAAGACTTTGATGTAGCCTCTCCCTTTTCTTCGATTAGAACAAGGCTCATCCCACACTTTGGGCATTTCCCCGGTTTCTCCGACTTGACATCGGGATGCATCGGGCAGGTATACTCTTCTTTGTCATGCTGCTGGTGTCTTGCGCTTTCAGCTTTTCCCTTTTCCTGTGATTCTTGTGCTCGACCATGCGTGCCAAAAGCAAGGAATGACATAAGAACAATTGTGACAACAAAGCTCGCTCGTCTCATACGATATCTCCCGGAGGAATGATTTGATTATTTGAATTAGAAGCTGTTGTTCTACGTTGTGGATGCCTCTGTGACTATTACAATCTCTTGTCTTTAGTCAACAAACATGGTCACCGAATCGTTCGGCACCGCTCATCGCAACGACTTTTGCCGAAGGGCGATCGACTCCTCCTGAACTCTACCATCACGCAGACGAATGCACCTGTGAACGTATTTCAGGTTCTCCGGATTGTGAGTCACGATAACGATGGTATGTCCCTCGCTGTTCAACGACGTAAGCAATTCCATGATCTCCCCGCTTGTCGCTGAGTCAAGATTCCCGGTCGGCTCATCGGC
>DOWV01000328.1:3669-23451 GCA_003519375.1 Bacteroidota bacterium | reverse complement strand
ACACCAGGAGGAAGTTGCCATGAGAATAGACATCGAGCAGGTGAAAACATATATTGACGAGAACCTCAATCACTTGCGCAAATCGCAACAGGTCGCGGCGCATCTCAATTGCTCGGTCGAGGGGCTGAAGAGATCATTTCTCAAGATGGAAAGCCTGAGTCTGAGCAATTATATCCGTGCCACAAAGATCGTCAGGATGAAGGAGCTTCTTCAGAACTCAGAAGCACCCTGCAAGGTCATCTGCCTCGACCTCGGCCTGCGTGAAGATGTCGGCGCCCGACTGTTCAAAAACGTTACGGGGATGACGATGGAAAGCTACCGAAAACTCTGCCGGCACGACGATCCGCCGGCGCTACGGGCCGATCAGTCAAAGAAAGAGCAACAGAGGTCTGAGCAAAGGCTTGTGCTGACGGAAGGTGTTATTCGCCAGATTCTGTCAGGCTCCGAAACACAGATCAAGATCCCAACGAAGAATCGCGCAGGAATTCTCATTCAAGGACCCTCCAACTAGGCCCGCCCGCCACCCGCCGCCGGTAACCACAGCGTGCATTGAAGAGAGGCAGAATCTACCCTCCATCGGACCCGCGAGATGGGAGTCACACTGTGGTTACCAAAGGGCCAACCTTGTTTCAGTTCATTGAAGACTTTTCATTCTGTGCGTTGGGTAAGGTGTCCCCCTTTTCGCCATGGGAGCCCTCGGTCGCATGCAATTGATCCGAAGGGCGTCGCTGTCTTATCCCTTCCTTGGCAACTCTCCGTCACACCTTCTCCGTCTTAAACCACCATGGTCCTCTATAGTATGCGCAGGATCAGTGGCTACAGGTCTCCAAAAAGTGCCTGAAAGCACCAAACAGGATGTGCAGGATTTCGAGAGAAATTCCTGAATTTGCGAAGAGGCTCTCTCCTGCATCGTGTTTTCTCGCTTTGTTATGAGATTTCACAGATGGTACGTATATTGTATAAATTTAGACCACTTTTGTACTTAGAGTGTTTCTTACTTTCCCCGATGGAGGAGATCTATGGACAAATCTGAAATCAAGTCACGTGTCGAAAAGGTGACAGCGCTGGTACTGAAGGTCGATCCCAAGGACATATCGCCGACTGCGAACTTCGCTTTCGACCTTGGGGCTGACTCGATGCAGAGCATCGAGCTCATCGCCGCGTATGAAGAAGAATTCAATATCTCGATGGATGAACAGAAGGCAAGAGAAGTGCAGACGGTGGAGGGTGCGGTCGAGTTCATCGCCGGTTATGTGAAGTAATGCCAAGTTAGGGAGGCTTCATGGCTGATAACACCGCGTTCCCCCAGGTGGACCTGGAGCACGTCTTCTATCCGAAATCAGTTGCCGTGCTCGGCACGAACAGGGTGGCCGGAACAGTTCCGCACGACATCTTCGCCAATATCCTCAAGGACAATTTTCAGGGAATCGTCTACCCCGTCAGCCCGAAAGAACGGTCGGTTGCCGGCGTCCGGGCATACAAGTACGTCGTCGACATTCCTGATCCCGTCGATCTCGCAATCCTCGTTTTCCCCAGTACCGTCTGTAACCTTGCGCTCGAACAGTGCGGCCAGAAAGGCGTCAAGTCGGCCATCATCATCTCTGCGGGCTTCCGCGAAATCGGTCCCGCGGGAGTCAAACGCGAGGAAGAGATCAAGGAAATCGCGAAGAAGTACAACATCTCTTTCATCGGACCCAATTGCCTCGGTGTCATCAATACCGATCCGCTCTCACGCCTCAATGCATCGTTCGCCCGCAAAATGCCGCAGGAAGGATCCATTGCGTTCCTGTCGCAGAGCGGCGCGCTCTGCACCGCCGTGCTCGATTACGCGCAGGCGAAACACATCGGCTTCTCCAAGTTCGTGAGCTTCGGCAACAAAGCGAGCATCAGCGAAATCGACCTGATGAGGTATCTCAAGAATGATCCGAAGACGAAGGTCATTCTGATTTATCTTGAAGAGATCACCGACGGCGCCGGATTGATGAACACGGCGCGCGAGATTATCACCGAAACGGGAAAACCAGTCCTTATCCTGAAGTCAGGCCGCACCCGCGAAGGCGCCGCAGCGGCTGCGTCGCACACAGGCTCGCTCGCAGGCAGCGACGAAGTATGCGATGCTGCGTTCAAACAGGCGGGAATCATTCGTTGTACGACGATCGAGGAGATGTTCAACTCGGCGATTGCCCTTGCCTACCAGCCGGTGCCCCAGGGGAAACGCGTCGCGATCATCACGAACGCCGGGGGACCCGGTGTGCTGGCGACAGATGCCACGATCGCTCAGCACCTTGAGCTTGCGAAGTTCTCTGCTGAGACCACGGAGATCTATAAGAAGACTCTTCCTGCGACCGCCAATATCAAGAATCCCGTCGATGTGATAGGCGATGCTCGTGCCGATCGGTACCGAGTGGCGCTCGGGAGCGCATTGGCTGATCCCGGTGTCGACGGTGTGTTCGTGATCCTGACGCCTCAGTCGATGACCGACATTGAGAATATCGCGCGAGAGGTCTGCGCTACCATCGGCAAATACAATAAGCCTGGCTACGCATCGTTCATGGGTGAACAGGATGTCGCGGTCGGCATCAACATTCTTCAGCAACAAAGTATTCCGCACTATATACTTCCCGAATCGATGTGCAGAGCGTATGCGAGCGCGCTCTTCTTCAGAGAACATCGCGACCAGACTGTCGAGCAGCAAACGGAGTTCTCCGGTATCGACAAGCCGAAGGCGGTAAAGGTCATTCAGGATGCGCTCGCCGCAGGCAGAAAGTATCTGCCCGAAGAGGAATCCGACATCGTGCTCAACGCGTTCGGACTGCCGATGCTGCCATCAGGCCTCGCCCATTCCAGTGATGAGGCGAGGAAAATGGCTGAGGACATCGGATTCCCTGTCGTGATGAAGGTTGTCTCCGATGATATCATCCACAAGTTCGATGTAAAGGGCGTCCTGCTGGATATCCGCTCAGCGGAGGCGGCTGGAGATGCGTATGATACTATTCTTCGAAACATCGCCGCAGCGAAACCAGATGCGAAGATCAAGGGAATACTCATCCAGAAGATGGTCACGCGGGGTGAGGAAGTCATTCTGGGTGTCAAGCGTGATCCGTCCTTCGGGGCCGTGATCATGTTCGGCCTTGGCGGACTTTTTGTCGAGGTTTTCAAGGATGTCAGTTTCAGAGTTGCTCCGGTCGGCCCCCGTGCTGCAGGGGGGATGATCCGAGAAATCAGGGCCTATTCGATGCTGGCCGGTGCACGAGGGAAAAAACCTCGTGACATCAAAAGCGTGGAAGAAGCCATCCAGCGCCTCTCGCTGTTGGCCCTGGAGTTGCCGGAGATCAAAGAACTCGATATCAACCCCTTGATTGTGAATGATGAGGGGAGTGGATGCTACGTAGCTGATGCGCGCATCATGCTCTAGCCAAAGGAGACTCGAAGGATATGAGAATCATTATTCATGACAGCTATGAGGCGTTGAGCAAGTGGGCGGCGTACTACGTTGCGCGCCGGATCAGGGAGTTCAACCCTACGCCTGAGCGGCCATTCGGCCTTGGAGTACCGGCCGGTACTTCCCCGGTGGGGACCTTCCAGCAGCTCATAAGTCTGCATCAGGAGGGAAAAGTCTCGTTTCAGAATGTCGTAGCGTTCGGGCTGGACGAGTACGTGGGTATTCCCGAAGATCATCCTCAAAGCCATCAGTCCGTGCTTTGGAATGAGTTCTTTAGTCAGATTGACATTCCGGCCGAAAACGTCCACCTCCTCAATGGAAACGCCCCGGACCTCGAAGCGATATGCGAAGAATTCGAAGGGCACATCGTGTCGGCAGGCGGCATGCAGCTCTTTCTCGGCAGCATCGGACCGGATGGCCACATCGGCTTTAACGAGCCGGGGTCGTCGCTCTCGTCCCGGACTCGCATCAAGACGATAACGAAGGCCGCCCGGGCGGCAGATGCGCGCTGGTTCGGAAACGACATCAATAGAGTTCCGAAAACCGGCCTGACGATGGGCGTCGGAACGTTCATGGACGCCCAGGAACTGATCATCGTCGTCAGCGGATTCAACAAATCCCGCGCGTTGCAGAAGATCCTTGAAGAAGAAGTGAACCATATGTGGACTGTCTCCATGATTCAGCTCCACCGGCGGGCTATGATTATCTGTGACGACGAGGCCACATCGGAGCTAAAAGTTGGCACGGTAAAATACTTCAAGGATATCGAGAGAGAAAACTCCGGATTGCCCGAACTTTAATCTGTGGCGGCCCCGTTGATCGCAGAGATTTTTCCACTTGCTGTTGAATCGGCGATTTGGTAGTATCTTGGAGCAATCGAGCGGAAGTACGCGCTCCCGGTTGTCACTCCACGGCTGCCGTAACACCTGTCTTCACGGCATCTTCCTCCAATCTGACATTTGAAACGAAAAAGCATTCGATATGGCGTATACGCAGCTCTCCGACTCTCAAATCGTTCAACTCGCCTCGCAAGGTTGTACTGCTTCAGACTGGAGCGGCGTATCAGTCGCAGCAGGATGTGATCTGACGCGCATCGTGAGATCGAAGTTTTTCGGCACGGTGAGAATCGGTGACACGAGCGGTTCGCATGTCGTGGATGGCGTCGAATTGCCGAGCGGGATCTATGACGCTGCTCTGGCGAATTGCGATGTCGGCGATCATGTGAGAATCTCGCGAATCGGTTCCGTTGTTTCGAACTACCTGATCGATCTCGACGTGCTCATTGAGGACGTCGCCGCCCTCGTCGCCGATAACGATGCGACGTACGGCAACGGTGTCGAGCTTGAGACGATCAACGAGGGGGGCGGGCGCGGCGTCAAGATCATCAACGATCTCACGAGCCAGACCGCGTATTTGCAGGGGATGATGCGCCATAGCAAGGCGTTCAACGAGAAGCTCCAGATGCTGATAGACGCCAAGGTCAACGATTCACGACAGGAGCAGGGAGGGGTAGCACAGGGGGCGAGAATCCTGCATTGCGGCACGATCAGGAATGTCAATATCGGCCTGAAGGCATACGTGCATGGGGTCCAGCTGCTGGAGAATGGGACGATCATGAGCTGCGCGGAACATCCTACCGAGGTTGGCGAAGGTGTACAGGCAAGATCGTTCATCATCGCAGAGGGTGCACGGGTTGAGAGCGGCGCGATGCTTGACAAGGTGTTTGTCGGTCAGGCAGTGAAAATGGGGAAGCAGTTCTCTGCTGAAAACTCTCTCTTCTTCGCGAATTGCGAAGCTTATCACGGTGAAGCGGTTTCTCTTTTCGCGGGGCCGTATACGGTGACTCATCATAAGTCGACTCTGTTGATTGCCGGCCTGTTCTCTTTTTATAACGCGGGGAGCGGAACGAACCAGAGCAATCATATGTACAAGCTCGGACCGGTGCATCAGGGGGTTCTGGAGCGGGGTTGCAAGACCGGCTCGTTCTCCTATTTGTTATTTGAAGCTCACATTGGTGCATTCAGCGTCGTTATTGGAAAGCACTACGCAAATCTCGACCTCTCGAACCTTCCATTCTCCTATATTTCAGAAGAGGAAGGAAACTCGAAGATTGTGCCAGGCATGAACCTCGTCTCTGTCGGGACCGTTCGTGACGCAGAGAAATGGCCAAAAAGAGATGGGCGAAAGGCGCCCGACAGACGGGATCTCATCGTTTTCGACGTCTTCTCCCCCTACACGGTCGAAAAAATGCGGCGTGGACGCGACGAGCTCGTCTCTCTCAGCGAGAGAGTCCCAAGAGAGAAAATCTCGGTGAACTACGGAGGTGCTCAGCTCAGCCGCCTGCTGCTCAAGAAGGGGGCCAAGTTCTATTCGCTCGCAATCACAAAATACCTTCTCGGGGTGTTGATGGAAAAGGTGAAGGCCGCACTTCAAGCGCATCCGGAATGGAATGAAGCCATTGCAGCGCTGAAACCGTCGGCGGGGCTTCATGATCCGTTGGCGTGGACAGATATCAGCGGGCTCATCACGCCGCAGGAGCGACTGGCCGAACTCGAAGTGAGGCTCGCGGGTGGAGCTATTGTGTCGTACGAGCAATTGTTGAGCGAGTGCAAATCGCTCTACGACGGATACCGGGCCGATGAGTGGCAATACATTGCTGAAGTCTTTGCCAGGGAATACGGGGTGAGCGTCGAGAACCTGACAAAAGAAAAACTCCTCGCCGCGGCCGAGGAGTGGGAAAGTGCCTCTTTGTCGCTCCACGGGATGATTCTTGACGACTCAAAGAAAGAGTTCGGCGCGTTTGCCCGGATTGGTTATGGACTCGATCAAACTGAGGAAGGATTGCAGCATGATTTCGAAGCTGTCCGCGGCACTATCGAAACGAATGCTGTCGTTCAGAAGCTTGTGTCGGAAGCGGCGGCAATTAAGGAACGGAAGGAACAATTCAAGTCGATCATTGCGGCAGCATAACAGATTGCGTTGAGAAGAGTGTGAATGGGCGAACGGCGTCAGCCGTCGGCAGATCTTCAATTCTATGAAGGAGAGGACTCGATGAAAAACTATGAGCTGAAGGATGTCCCGACACCCAATTTGTTGGAGGATATGTTCCCTTATTCGCTTCCTCCACTCATCGAATTCGAAGGAACGATCCACGAATGGATCGATGGGAAGAACGTCGAATTTGATCCCGCTGACGTACGAACACGGGATATCCATATTACCGACACGACCTTCCGTGATGGCCAACAGGCGCGGCCGCCGTACTCCAAAGAGCAGATGGTGAGACTCTTCGAGATGATGTCGCGGTTGGGAGGTCCCCAGGGGGTCATTCGCCAGTCGGAGTTCTTCCTCTACACCAAAAACGATCGCGAGACGATAGATGCGTGCAGGGCGTTGAACCTTCGATTCCCGGAGATTACGGGCTGGATCAGGGCCAACAAGGGTGATTTTCGATTGGTGAAGGAGATGGGTCTAAAAGAGACAGGCATGCTTACTTCATCATCGGACTACCACATCTTCCATAAGCAGAATCAGACCCGCAAGCAGGCGATGGATCAGTATGTTGAAGTGGTGGAAGCCGCGTTTGAAGCCGGCGTCAGACCACGATGTCATTTGGAGGATGTGACGAGGGCAGACCTGCCGGGATTTGTCTTCCCGTTTGTGCAGAAGCTCGAGCGTTTGAGCGAGCAGGTCCCCGATCATATGAAAGTGAAGATTCGTCTCTGCGACACGATGGGATTCGGCCTCTCGTATCCGAACGCAGCCGAGCCGCGCTCGATTCCGAAATTGATTTGGCGTCTGAGGAATGAGATCGGTATTTCACCCGATCGGCTCGAATGGCATGGCCATAATGACTTCCATAAGGTCCATATCAACGGTGCGAGCGCCTGGATCTATGGACTGGATGCCCTGAACAGCACCCTCTTTGGCTTTGGCGAGCGGACAGGGAATCCACCGCTTGAAGGCGCCGTCATGGAGTATGTTGCCCTCAAGGGAGCACTCAATGGTGTGGACCTTTCAGTTATCACGGAACTGGCCCAGTACTACGAGAAAGTCATTGGTACGCAGCTCTCATCGAACTATCCGTTTGTGGGAAAGGACTTCAACACGACGCGCGCCGGCATCCATGCCGGCGGCCTTCGGAAGTTCGAACAGATATACAATATTTTTGACACGGCGGCATTGTTAAACAGGCCGCCGCGCGTCGCGATCACCGACAAGTCGGGCTCCGACGGTGTGGCCCTCTGGGTCAATGAGTACCTCGGCCTGAAGGGAGACGAACGGCTGACCGTCATGAAGGTCGCCAAGATTTTCCGGTGGGTGATGGATCAGTATGAAAAGGACGGCAGAATGTCCTCCATTACCGATCAAGAACTCGAAGAACAGGTAAAGCAGCAGTTGCCGGAATACTACAACAAATACAAGAAGAACTAACGAAGTCAGGAGCTACCGTATGAGAGTCATCATTCAAACGAACTACGACCTGGTCAGCAAGTGGGTCGCATCCTACGTCGTGCGCAAGATACGCGACTTCCAGCCGACGCAGGAGAAGCCTTACCTTCTCGGGCTTCCGACAGGTTCATCGCCGATCGGAACGTACAAGGAACTCGTGGCGATGCATAAAGCCGGAAAAGTATCATTCAAGAACGTCGTCACGTTCAACATGGACGAGTACATCGGCATACCGGATGATCATCCGGAGAGTTATCACTCGTTCATGAAGGAAAACCTCTTCAAGCATATTGACATCCCAAAAGAGAATGTGAACATCCTGAATGGAAATGCGAGGGACCTGGAAAAAGAATGCAGTGATTACGAGGCAAAGATCAAAAGGTATGGCGGTATTCACCTGTTCCTGGGTGGCATCGGCCCGGATGGTCATATCGCGTTTAATGAGCCGGGATCGTCGCTCTCGTCCCGGACACGCGTGAAGACGCTGACGTATGACACCATTCTCGCAAATGCGCGTTTCTTCGACAACGACATCACGAAAGTTCCGAAGACTGCGCTCACGGTCGGTGTCGCGACGGTGCTCGATGCGAAAGAAGTGCTGATCATCATCAATGGCTACAAAAAAGCCCGTGCATTGGCCAACGTGGTTGAGAGCGGCGTGAATCACATGTGGACGGTGAGCGCCCTTCAGCTGCATCCGCACGGCATCATCGTGTGCGATGACGAGGCAACTCTGGAACTCAAGGTGGGGACGGTGAAATACTTCAAAGATATCGAAGCGCCAAACCTGGATCCTGCGACGTTGCTCCGGTAAGGACTGGTTTCATCTTGAAACGAAAAACGGGCGAGAACTTCTCGCTCGTTTTTCGTTTTGGCGCCATCGCCGTGGAACGATCAACGCTTTGGCCTGAATTTCACGCGAATCGTCTTGATCTCAAACGGCGCAAACTTCAACGAGAGCTTCGATTTGGCAATCTTGACGGGTAACAGATCCTGCTCCATCAGATCACACTCCGTTGCGGCATCCGCCCGCAATCCAAAAGTCAACGTTGTCTTGACAGATTGCCCATGTGCCTCGTGCATGCGGATGATGATCTCATCGTTGTCTTCGGCCTTCTTGATGCTGTCGACAAGGATGCCCGGACTTGAAATCGAGGCCAACGAAGGAATCTGGGCAGCCGTTCCCTCAGCCACCAGCAGGGGTTGGTTGAGCTCGCGTGCCCGCCGGGTTGTCTCGCTTTCACGCCAATCGTCATGGTGCGGGTAGAGTGAGTACGTCAAAGAGTGCTCTCCCTGGTCTGTGAAGCGATCGTCGTTCAGCCGCCATGGCTCGAGAGCGTGAGGATAGTGAGGCGACCGAAGGAGTGTCAAACGAAGAGTGTTATTGGATGCATCGTAACCATACTTGCAGTCATTGAGCAGGCTGACGCCGAATTTCGATTCCGAAATATCAACCCATTGTTGCCCGGGAACTTCGAACTTCGCTTTCTGCCGGCTCTCTGTTGGCTTGCTTGTTCGTGGCATCGCACCGAACTGGATCTCATACGTTGGCATATGGGACTTCACCCGGAAGGGGAAGGCCACCTTGAGAAGAGTCTGCCTTTCGCGCCAGGAAATCGAGGTTTCGAAATCAACCCGGCGGGACTTGTGGTAGAAACGTATGTTCTGCGAGATCCTGGATCCGTTCTCTGAACGCATTTCGATACGGATTGTCGCCCGCAAGGGTCCCTGTTCAATAATTCGCATGCGCTCGAACTTCAGAAGCTCTATGGGACGGCTTGAAAAGTCCGGCTCGATGTCCCATGCCTCCCATTGCTTTGGTGTGTCTTTGAAGGCCAGGAACTGATTCGCCCTCGCGCCATCAGCGAGAATCTCACGGCGAAGCGTCTTGTCATAGAATGAGGAAATGTGACCCTTCGAATCGAATCGGATTCTCTGTTGAGGTGTCTCGATTTGGCGGTTCGTCATTTTCCAGGGAATCGGGACGACGGGCTTCGAATCTTTGGGCGTGACTGTCAGTTGAGTGAACGAAAACGCCGGTATGTTCTCAACATAGCAAAGAAGATGGACCGTGCCTTTCTTCCTCCCGAGAACCTGGTGCTCCACCGCTGTGCCACGAGAGTCAACAATGTGAAAGGACTTGTCGTCGGAGCGAATCTCCATTTCAATGTAATCGTTTCGTTCCCAGCCCGTCGGATTGAAAACGGAGAAGGTGGTTGAGTGCGGCGTCTTCTTACCGGCTTCTTTCTTAACAAATCCCGCAAGCGATTGCTTCTGGACCGCCAAGCATGTTGCCTGAATCTCGGCAAAGGCTTTTCGCGCGTCGTCGTAAGCCTCGGGGATCGCAGTGCCCGGGAGAATATCGTGGAACTGATTCAACAGTAATTTCTTCCAGGCTGCTTCGAGTTGCTGCTGCGGATAGCGCCGCGATGCCGGTGAATTGCCAGCAAGAAATCCGAGCACAGCGAGGAGTTCGGACGCATACAAGGACGTCTCCGCTCTCCGGTTTTCTTTCTTCACCCACCCGTGGGTCGTATAGGTCCCGCGGTGTTTCTCAAGATAGAGTTCGTCATTCCATTGCTCGAGCTGTTTGGACTGTTCCTCGATTGTCTTGAAGAACTGCGTCGGCGACGAGAACGTCGATGGCGGCATACCGACAATGGTCTTCACCACGTACGCTGTTTCGATTTGCTCGGCCGTAGGGCCGCCGCCCCCGTCACCATAGCCAAAGGTTTGCATCACATGCGGAAGTGTCTCGCGTTCATGGTATGTTTCCCAGCTTTTCTTGAGGTCTTTCGGAGAGACCGAACCCTCCAATCCCACTTGTGGATTGTGCGCCAGGACTTTGCTGCCGTCGATACCGCGCCACCAGAAGGTGTTCATGGGCAGGGGATTCGTATCATTCCATGCAAGCTTTGTCGTGAAGAAATATCGTATGCCCGATTTCTTCATAATCTGCGGCAAGGCCCAGGAATACCCGAAGGTGTCGGGGAGCCAGAGTATGTCCGAATCAATCCCGAACTCACTCTTGAAAAATCGCTTTCCGTGAAGAATTTGGCGGACGAGTGACTCGCCGTTCGGAATATTGCAGTCAGACTCGATCCACATGGAGCCTACGGGGAACCATCGACCCTCGGTGATTCTTTGTTTGATCTCCTTGAAAATGTCCGGGTAGTGTTCCTTGATGAGTTGATACAGGTACGCCTGGCTCTGCGTGAAATTGAAGTCCGCATACTCTTCCATCAATCTCAAAGCAGTGGAGAACGTCCGTGCGCATTTCTTGCGCGTCTCCTGAAGTTTCCAAAGCCACACGACATCAATGTGCGATTGAGCAACAAGGTGGACGAGGCCGGGAATGGTTGTCTTGTATTCCGTTTGCAGCGTCCTGGTGAGGAAATTGTGCGCCCGGCCGATCGCGTTCGGGTATTCTTCACCATCCGGTTTGAAGTACTTCAGAAAAATGAGCGTTTGACGCGTGAGTTCCTTGATTTCTTTTGACTCACCCGAGGAAGGGCCCAGGATTTTCTCCAGATCATGCAATGCCATAAGTCCGTGATAAAGCGCACGGGCAACGGGGTTAATGACAACAAGCTGAGCGCTGTTGAACGTGCTCAGCTCCTTCTTGCGTCCGCTGTACGCTTCGATGGCAAGGTGAAAAACCTGATTGGTCCTGGCTTTCTCGGTGAGATACGCTTCCTGATGTTGTTTGTCGATTCCGTGAAAGGGCTTCCCGTTCACGTAAAGCAAGGCGTCCGAAATATCGAGCAATAATCCAAGCCGCTTCCCCGAAAACTCCTCCGGAATCGCGAGGGCATTTCGAAACCAGGCAGTTTTGTCGTATCCGCCCCAGGGGGCGGGAATCGTGTACTTCCACCACGTGGCATCATTCAGAGATGGAAGCGCACCGTTATGGATTTCACCTTCCTTGAGCTTCCAATCGGGCAACGGCATTGACGCCGGATGAATATGGCTCTTCACAAGAGGGAGGATCTGCGTCAGGAGATCTGTGTGCATTTCGCGTGTCATTCCTTGGAAAATGCTTTTCTGTGCTTCATTTGGGCGAAGGCACGGGGAAGATAGGGATTGTTGACCGACTTGTCAAGGCCGTTTCGTACCAACGTATTGATGGCATTGTATGAGGCTTTTCTTGATGTTTGTCTCAATTGTCATTGACTGAGGCAGACCTCAAGGAAGGGGATGACATTTCGGGCCGTTCTTCAGAATGTCTCTGTTCGACGGTTCATACTCACCTTTGGCAATTCAAGATCGAGATGATGCAGCGCATAGCATCTTGGTCCCGTTTTCCGCAAAATGGCTGCCAGTTTCCGCGGAGTGCGTGCGAGATGGGTTCAGACACAAGAAAATCCTAAATGAAAGCTATTTCCCGATTTCGAGCCCAGAACTCGATCGGTCATTGAACACACCCGGGAAGCCACCATTTTTCGTTGCTATTCCATACCTCGACCGCTAAATTGCTCATTGCTTTGAGAATTCAATGAGCGATACTATTGAGATTGTGAGCAAAGAACCTCTGTTTCGGAGACAAGCATGAACGCCCAGCTTGGATGGTTTTTAGCGTTTGCGATCTGTGTCCTGGTATTCTCGTACTTCTTTTTCTGGGGAGTTCCGGAGTCTGCTGATGTGCTCTATGTGAATGGCCGCGTGTATACAATGGACGTCGAGAATTCCGAAGCGGATGCGTTTGCCGTGCGAGGAGGAAGGATCGTCTCGGTCGGTTCAACTGAGGAGCTCAAGAAATCGATCCGCCCAAAGGAAGTTGTTGATCTCCAGGGGAAAACGGTTCTGCCGGGGTTGATTGATTCCCATGCGCATCTCATGGGACTCGGGATCGCCAAACTCACCATTGATTTGGTCGGAGCATCGTCTGAGGCGCAGATAGCAGCGCTCGTTGCGGAGAGGGTGATGAAAAGTGAGCCTGGACAGTGGGTGCGCGGCAGAGGGTGGGACCAAAACCTCTGGCCGTCCAAGCGGTTTCCCTCCCATCTGGTTTTGGACAAAGCCTCTCCGAACAATCCCGTGCTCCTCATTCGCGTCGATGGACATGCTGCGTGGGCGAACCAGAAGGCGCTGGACCTCGCCGGCATTACGAGACAAACGCCGGACACTGCCGGAGGCAAGATCGTTCGTGATTCTGACGGGTATCCCACGGGGGTCTTCGTTGACAATGCCATGAATCTGATTACACGGGTGCTCCCGCCGCCGACAGAACGCGAATCCGAAGAAGCCATCAAACTGGCGGTACAAGAATGTTTGAAGTACGGAATCGTTTCGATGCACGACATGGGAGTCGACTGGAAGGATATCGAACGCTACAAACGCCTCATCGACCGGGACGAATTTCCGTTCCGAGTCTATGCAGCAGTCGACGGAGCCGGAGAAACCTGGGATCGCTTCATGGGAAGAATCCCATCAGAGTTTGAGAAGGAGCCGATCGTCGGCTACGGAGACAATCGCCTATCTGTGAGCGCCTTGAAGCTCTATATCGACGGTGCACTCGGCTCCAGAGGTGCCGCATTACTCGAGCCATACAGTGATGATCCGGGCAACCGAGGCCTCACTGTGACCGACGAAAAATCACTCCGCCAATCGGTGGAAGAGGCCATATCTCACGGATTCCAGGTGTGCACCCATGCGATTGGGGATCGGGGGAACAATATCATTCTTGGCATCTATGAAACAGCGCTGAAGCAACACCCCGGTGCTGATCTTCGATTGCGAGTCGAGCATGTCCAGGTTCTTGCGCTTGATGACATTCCTCGGTTCAAACAGCTTGGTGTCCTCCCGTGTATGCAGCCGACACATTGTACATCGGATATGTACTGGGCAGAGGCACGTGTTGGGGCGTCAAGGATACGAGGAGCCTATGCATGGAGGTCGTTGCTTGAAACCGGTGTCATCATTCCAGGAGGCTCAGATTTCCCCGTGGAAAGCCCAAATCCACTCCTCGGCATCTATGCAGCGGTTACCCGGCAGGATCGATTCGGGCGACCAAGAAACGCGGAAGATGTGCGTGCGGATTTCCAAATGTCCGCAGAAGGCGTCCGTGATCCTCAGGCATTTGATGGCGGATGGTTTGCTTCCCAAAAAATGACAAGAATAGAGGCGGTACGCGCTTTCACCTCCTGGGCAGCATTTTCGGGGTTTCAGGAGAGCCTTCTGGGTTCACTGGAGAAAGGAAAATTGGCAGATTTTGTAGTTCTTTCGAAAGATGTTTTCAAGATTGGAGCAGAAGAGATTCTTACAACTGTTGTGGAGAAAACGTATGTCGGCGGCAGGGAGGCATACGTTCGGTCGGATAACACAGCGCAGATGAATTGAAGTGGGAGGTGTAGGTTGTTTTTCCATCGAAAATATTGTACGTTAGCTTCACCATTGCAGAGTTCTCCCTCAAGGATCTAAGGAACAAATGGCGTATAAAGTACTTGTCGCCGATGATGACGAAGGCCAGCGCCGTTCACACGGCTTTGCGCTTGAAGTCTGCACGGCGATTCTAGAGGATGAAATCACGATCGTTGAGACGGCGACGAGTGTTGAGTCGTGGGAGAAGATTCGCGTTGAGACGTACAATCTCATCATCCTTGATAACGACTTTAAAGACAGCCATTTAAAGGGACACCTGCCGGGGATTGCATTGCTCCAGCTTGCTCGCAGGGAAGGTGTCAATCGCAACACTCCTATCTTTTTCTGCAGCGCGGATGCCTACGATACGCTGAAGTCCATGGTGGAGAAATTCGGCGGCGTCTATATGCCGAAGGTCGGATACGACATCGAGAAGTCTGCTCAACTTTTTGCAGAGAAGATGAAGAAGAGGTAGCGATTTACATACAATATGTGTATGTCCGCGGGGCCGCAGAAGTGCGACCCCTTTTTGTTGGTGACCGGTGGTCGCCGCGCCTGCCTGTTGTGCCAATCGTCTGCCGCCGTTTTTCAGGTGTGGTCTCGTGCACAAGCTTGCGCTTTCCTGAAAAATCGTCTACCTTTTCTCAAGGGAACAACTACCACCTGAACCTAGAGGATTTCGTGTACGAGCGATGTCTGAACGAAGCTGAGCGCATCCTTGCATCCGACAAAGACGTCATTGTTGCCGTAAAGAAAGTCTGGGCTGAGGTCGACAAGCAGGGAAGAAAGCAGGGATTCGAAATGCCGCCCCTGGCTGACTTCACTGCGTTGCTTGAAGGAGACTCCCGGTTCGAATTCATTCCTTCGCTCGACGAGAACGGCGAGCCACCTGACATGTCCGTGCGTGAAGATTCTCCCCAGGAAGAAGAGCTCGAAAACCTCGGTTTCTATTCCGGCGATCGTGTCAAATTGAAAAGTGTGGAGCTGACCCCCGAGGTCATCGGAAACCTCATTCGTCGGAAAGTTGACATGACGATGGATGCTCTCACGCGCGCGTGGGAACGAAGACCCGAAGGCGACCAGGAGACGGAAGATCAGCTGCTCGACATACTGGCGAAGACTCAGAAGTTGCAGCGAGAAGTGAAGACCACGTTCTCCAACGACAAGATGAAGCGGCTGGAAATCGCTCTGCAGTCGACAGGGAAGAAGAAACTCAAGGCGAAATCAAAAGCGAAACGCCCGAAGAAGAAGACCCAACCTGCTCCAAAGAAATCCAGAACAAAGAAAACCACAACACGCGCCCGCGTCAAGAAAACCCGTCGGACATGACACTTCAGCAGGATCCTCAATCCTGGACAGTCCGGGACCTGATGAAGTTCTCCATCAACTACCTCCAGCGCCACGGCTTCGAAGAAGCACGGTTGAATGTCGAATTGCTCCTTTCTCATTCCTTGCAGTGTCAGCGCATTGAGCTTTACACGAATTTCGAGAAACCGCTGAGCAAGGAAGAGTTGAAAATCTTTCGCGGCTGCTTTGAGAGACGCCTTGCACACGAGCCCGTTCAATACATTGTCGGGTCGACAAGCTTCATGGGATTGCAGTTCCTCGTCGATGCGAGAGTCTTCATCCCGCGGCCCGAGACGGAAACTCTTGTCGAGCAGGTAATGTTGATCTGCAACGGACTTGAGAGAGTGGAGCCGATCGAGATTCTCGATGTCGGCACCGGCAGCGGGAATATCGCCGTCACTGTGGCCAAACTCCTTCGTGGAGTCCATGTCACAACCATGGACACCAGCACTGATGCGCTCACGGTCGCTCGTACGAATGCCGCGGCTCACGGCGTTCTCGAGAAGATGGATTTCGAACAACTGGATGTATTCGGCTCGATCGAAACAAGCTTCAAAGTTCCGTTCGATATCCTCGTCAGCAATCCGCCGTATGTGTCCGGATTGGAGTGGAACGATTTACAGCCGGAAGTCCGCCATTTCGAACCTCAGGCGGCGGTAAGCGATCGAGAAGATGGATATAAATACTATCGCCGTCTCGCGCAGATCGCACCTCGTCTGCTTCGGGAGGATGGCGCAGCAGTAATGGAGGTCGGTGCCGGGCAAGCAGAGCGTGTGGAGCGTCTCTTCAGGGACTCAGGATTCACCGATCTCAGAGCCGTTCCTGATCTTCAGGATATCCCGCGCATCGTTGTCGGCGTCTGGCGTACCTGACGACGCGGTCAAAAGAACACCTTCGCATACTTGATGGCTGCAGACAATATGAGAGCCCTCATTCAGCGCGTCAAACGATCATCAGTGACAATTGACGGAAAACTCCACAGCGCTATCGGACCTGGTTTGCTGATCCTTCTTGGAGTGAAAGTGACGGATGGGGAGCCGGATGCAGATTACCTGGCCGACCGGTGTGCTGCCCTCAGGATTTTCGATGATTCCGAGGGAAAAATGAATCTTTCCATCAGAGACACCGGCGGTTCCGTTTTGGTCGTATCGCAGTTCACGCTCTATGGCGATACTCGAAGGGGGAATCGACCCAGCTACAGCGATGCGGCGGGACCGGAATTGGCTGAAAACCTTTATGAGCGCTTTGTGAAACGCCTGTCGATTGCGCTGGGTCAGGAAAAGATTGCGACGGGGGTGTTTCGCGCTATGATGGACGTTGAGCTTGTGAACGACGGACCCGTGACGGTAACCGTCGAAAGCAAGGCCCCATCCTGATGACTATTCATCCGCATCACCGCGTTGTCTTTCTTTTCTGGGACGGAGTAGGGTACGGCAGGAAAGATCCAGATATTAATCCTTTCTTTCGGGCCCGACTGCCGCATCTCCGCTCGCTCCTGGATGGCCGGCTGCCGCATCTGGGCCTTCGACGTTTCGAATCCAGTCTTGCATCGGTCGTACCGCTCAATGCGACTCTCCGCGTTGAGGGGTTGCCTCAAAGCGGTACGGGTCAGGCTTCGCTCTTTACCGGCGTCAACGCCGCCAAGTTGATCGGTCGCCATTTCGGTCCTCACCCAACGACGACGCTGCACCCGCTCATCGAATCGAAGAACATTTTCCGTCAGCTTGGGGAGCAGGGACGAACCCGGTGTTTCGCCAACGCGTTCCCGCGTCAGTTCTTTGAATATGCAGCCTCGGGGAAAAGGCGACTCAGCGTTTCTACGCTCGCGTGCAGGTACGCAAATCTGGGACTCTTCGATGCCGAGGCTCTCAGCCGTGATGAGGCGGTCTCTGCAGATATTACACGCGTTCGTTGGGGCGAACTCGGCTACCCGCACCTTCCGGTGGTTACATCCAAAGAAGCGGGGATCCATCTCTGGCAAATTGCTCAACGGTATTCGTTTACATTGTTTGAATACTGGCTCACCGATTATGCGGGGCATGCCCGGGACATGGCCGGGGCCGTCGAGGTTCTCGAGCGGTTTGACGGACTTCTTGGCGGCTTCATGGAGAAATTTGACCCAACGCTGTGCACGCTTCTCATCACCAGTGACCACGGCAATATCGAAGACCTCTCGACAAAATCCCACACGCGAGTTCCCGTCCCGTGCATTGTCGCTGGACGTAGACGTGATGAAATCTGCACCACTCTTTCGAACCTCACTCATGTGACACCCTCGATTCTGTCGCTGCTCTCCAATGCATGATTGAATCCTTCTGGAGGAGGCGGCCTGCGTGCTGGGTCGTCCTGCTCCTCTCTGCGGGGATCCTCCTCGCCGAGATCGTCCGTCCATCGACTCGATTGCTGATCGGAGGCCTCGTCGCCTTTCCGGTGCTGGCGCTCTTTTTCCGTCGGCGAGTGTTATCGTCGGTCAAGCTCTGCCTCTGGTGCCTCGCGATCATGCATCTTGGGCTCACCGTTTCGTCGGTCCGTCGTCACGAGATCGAAGCGGATCTGCTGAACCCTGGGTCACGAGGAGATCGTATCTCATTCGAGGGTACGATCGAATCGCAACCGGAGACGAGAAAGTCCAGGATCGATGTGGAGGTCCTGACGTCCCGCGTATACAGAGACGGTGTCGGCCAGCTCTTGTCTCGACGATTGCTCGTCCAGATTCCAACTCGCGCGAACAGGCTTGCTCCCGATTCACTGGCGGTCGGAGATGTCGTTCAGATTGTTGGAACACTGGAGCCGTTTCCTGGAGCGCGAAACCCGGGTGAGTTCGATTACGGCCGGTTTCTTGCGTTGAACGGCATCAGGGGATTCGTCGTGGCCGATGACTCTGCCGGTGTGATGATACTGGCGAGAGACGTACGCACCTCGTTCGACCATCTCGTTGGGAGATCGCGGAAGGCGATCTATCAGCTTTTCGATCGATATCACCATCCGGAGGAATCGAGTTTTCTCAAAGGAGTGGTCTTCGGCTATCGCGGTGATCTCTCGGCAGAGGTGAAACAATCCTTCATCGAGACAGGGACTATTCATATCCTCGCCGTCTCGGGCTCGAACGTCGCCGTGGTGACACTCATCATCTTTTCTCTCATCGGGTTTCTGAGAATCCCGCATCGCCTCTCGACAGGGTTCACACTTCTCGGACTTCTTTGGTATATGGTGATCACCGGTCTCAGCCCTTCTGTGATCAGAGCCACAATCATGGCGGGAGCGATTCTTCTGGGCACCGTCCTCGGACGGAGAGGAGATATCTACAATTCACTCGCTTCGGCGGCACTGCTGATGTTGTTGTGGGATCCCTTGTACCTGTATGACGTCGGCTTCCAGTTGTCATTTGCCGCGGTGCTCTCGATTGTCGTATTCTATCCGAAATTGGAGCATCACATTGAGTCATTGCGCGGGGGCGTTGTTGAACGGTGGAAAATCCTCCCAGTTCTGAAACTCGGGGCTGTTTCGGTGGCAGCCCAGATCGGAACATTGCCCTTCTCGGCCTTCTATTTTGGCAGAGTGTCTCTCATCGCGGTTGTGGCGAATCTCGTCGTTGTCCCCCTGAGTGGGATCAATACGCTCCTCGGATTCGCGACAATTGTCTCCTCTTCAATGTCGGATCAGATAGCGTCCTGCTACGCGGCCCTCAACGATCTGCTCGTCTCATTCCTCCTGCAGTTTGTGCTTTGGAACTCGAAGCTGCCGGGGGCATCGCTTCAGGTTTCAGGCTACGGAGTGTTTTCCGCTGCTTTCTATTATCTCTTCGTTTTCGCCCTTTTCTTTCTTCGGTCACCCAAGGTCATGCGAACCTTGGTGACATGCGCCCTCGTCATTTCAAATCTCTGGATCTACAAAGGAATCATGGAAGCCGGTCCGCAACAGATGCGTGTGATGGTCCTTGATGTCGGTCAGGGAGACGCAATCCTCCTCGAATTTCCGAACGGGAGACGTGTCCTGGTGGACGCTGGGCCGAGGAATCCCTCATTCGATGCCGGTGCAAGGACAATAGCGCCCTGGCTTCACCGAAACGGCGTTTCCACACTGGACGCAATCATTATTACCCATCCCCACGATGATCACCTCGGTGGTTGTCCCTTCCTGCTAAGCGATCTGGTCGTTCATAAGCTCATAGTACCTGATAC
>DOWV01000328.1:1873-3482 GCA_003519375.1 Bacteroidota bacterium | reverse complement strand
CCGATTGAAGTCGTTCGGGAAGGCAATTGCTTGCAATTTGATCCTCTGACTCGCATCTTTGTACTAAGCCCATCCGAAAAACACATTTCAGAAGATCCAAACGATCGTTCGATCGTACTCAAGGTCCTTTTTGGGCGCTCTTCAGTTCTTCTCACGGGTGATGCGAGTGTGCTTGCTGAGGAGAGAATGGAGCGCCTGGCTGGCCGGCTCCTGAAATCAGAAGTGCTGAAGGTTGCACACCATGGGGCAGCGACGAGCTCCGGAGATTTGTTCCTTCATGCCGTTCGGCCGTCACTCGCGATCATCTCAGTTGGTCGTATGAACAAGTTCAGCCATCCCTCGCAGACGACACTCGAGCGTCTCCGCCAGCTTCGGATTGCGACTTCCAGGACGGATGTCGGCGGTGCGTTATTACTGCAGAGTGATGGGAAGGAGTTCTTCTTGATCCGCTGGAGAAAGCTCGGTTTCCTGTAAGGTCAGGCTGCAACGTTGGTGCAATCATGGAGCACATGGAGGATTGAATGGCACAACAGCTCGATAAACATCGTCGGCACTGGGATGAGAATCTTGTCCAGCCCGCCCTGAAGAAGCTGCCGGAACGAAAAAAAGGGTTCGTCACAGACTCCGATATCAACATCCAGAGACTGTACCTGCCTGAAGAGCATGAGTACTTCGAGAAGTCGGGATTTCCCGGTGAGTACCCCTTTACGCGCGGCATCTATCCGACGATGTACCGAAGTCGCATGTGGACGATGCGGCAGTATGCCGGGTTCGGATCTGCAGAAGAATCGAACCAGCGCTATCATTTTCTCATTGGACAAGGAACGACAGGCCTCTCCGTCGCATTTGATCTGCCGACTCAAATCGGCTATGACTCCGACCATCCGCTCGCCGAAGGAGAGGTTGGCAAAGTCGGAGTTGCGATAGACTCGCTGGCGGATATGGAGACGCTGTTTGATGGTATCAGACTTGAGAACGTCACGACGTCGATGACGATCAATGCGACGGCGGCGACTCTCCTGTGTATGTATGTTGCTGTGGCGAGACAACAGGGTGCGAATCTCGCAAAGATTTCCGGGACTGTGCAAAATGACATTCTGAAGGAGTATATCGCGCGGGGGACTCACATTTTTCCGCCCCAGCCCTCGATGCGGTTGGTGACCGACGTGTTTGAATGGTGCAGTCGATCCCTTCCGCGCTGGAACACCATATCCATCTCAGGATATCACATTCGTGAAGCCGGATCGACAGCGGTTCAAGAACTCGCCTTCACACTGACCAATGCCATCGCATATGTTGAAGCTGCCCGGAGCCGGGGACTGGACATTGACAAGTTTGGCGGTCAATTGTCGTTTTTCTTCAATGCCCACAACAACTTCTTTGAAGAGGTCGCGAAATTCCGTGCCGCGAGGAGGATCTGGGCCCGGTTGATGAAAGAACGATTTGGTGCTCGAAATGAGGAAACGATGAAACTCCGTTTCCATGCCCAGACCGGTGGTTCGACCCTGACAGCTCAACAGATAGACAACAATGTGGTTCGAGTCACGCTGCAGGCCCTGGCTGCCGTCCTGGGTGGCTGCCAGTCGCTCCACACGAATTCGCGCGACGA
>DOWV01000328.1:0-1671 GCA_003519375.1 Bacteroidota bacterium | reverse complement strand
ACCATCGATCCGCTCGGGGGATCGTATTTTGTGGAGTCTATGACGGAGGAAATTGAGAAAAAAGTCTGGGAGTACATCAGAAAGATCGATGATCTGGGCGGCGCGATCAGCGCCATCGAACAGCAGTACTATCAAACGCAGATTGCCGAGAGCGCCTACAAATACCAGATGGCCATCGAGAGCCGCGAGAAAACCGTGGTCGGGGTCAATGAGTTTGTGACATCGGCGCCGGAGTCGCCTCCACTTCTGCGCATCGATGAAGGAGTGCGGACGAAGCAAATCGAGAACCTGAGAACTCTAAAGGCTTCACGTGATCGGGAGAAGGTCGGGGCCGCGCTATCGGCGCTCCAGGAAGCCGCTCGCGGCCAGACGAATGTGATCTCTCCCATGCTCGCCGCGGTCGAAGCGTACGCGACGGTAGGTGAAATATCTGATGCCCTCAGAGCTGTCTGGGGAGTGTACGACAAGTAGAAAAACGTTGGCCGCAGAAACCCTATGCGTCTTTTGTCTCTTGAATGCAATTTCTCTATATTAGCGTATGAAACTTTCAAAAGGTGAACTGCGATATTGTCGTTCGCTGTCGCAAAAGAAAGTCCGTCAGGCCGAACGCAAGTTCATTCTCGAGGGGTGGCGGGCGCTGAAGGAAGTGTTGAATTCTTCGACGAAAATGGAGATGGTTGCGGTTCACCCCCGGTTTCTGCAGGATCCCGACTATAGCAGACTCCTTTCTGAGCTGGAGAGCAGGGGGATCCCTGTCAAAGAGGCGGATGAGCTTCAGCTCCAGCAGATAGCAGAGACGGTTCACGCTCAAGGTGTGATCGCGGTTGTTCAGCAGAAACATGATGACCTGGAGCGGATCCCTCTTGACCGTGCTTCGGTCATCGTTGCCGTTGACGCCGTCAGCGACCCCGGCAATCTCGGATCTATCATTCGGTCTTCGGACTGGTTCAATGTCGATGCGCTTTTGCTTGGGCGGGGCTGTGTAGAGCTGTATAATGAGAAGCTCGTTCGTTCGACCGTAGGCTCCATCTTTCACATCGCGATTGTCGAGGGCGTAGAGCTCCCATCAGTGTTACAGCACCTCGGCAGCAAAGGCTTCTCGGTCGCGGGCTTCTCCGGGGACGGGAAGGTGGATTACATGGAACGTCAGATGTCAAGAAAGGCAGTTTTCGTATTTGGCAGCGAAGCTCATGGAATATCGCGTGAGGTCAAAGCCTCGGTTGATCAGATCGTGCGGATCCCGAGGTACGGAAAGGCTGAATCGCTGAATGTCGGTGTCGCTTGCGGCATTGTCCTGGCCCACGAACGCGCTCAACGAGAGCAACAGAAAGGAACATAGCATCGTATGGTGACTGATGTCCCTGGGATCAAGGTCGGCCACTTCACTGATGAGAAGGCCCTCACAGGCACGACTGTCATCCTGTGCCCTCCGAAAACGAAAGCGAGTTGTGAAGTACGGGGAAATTCCCCGGGGAGCCGGGAGCTGGCACTGCTGGCACCGGAGAAATCCGCTCAGGAGATACACGCCGTCGTCCTTACCGGCGGAAGCGCCTTCGGCCTCTCCGCCGCTGATGGTGTGATGCGCTGGCTGGAGGAACACGGTATAGGTTACTCCACACCCTGGGCGCGCGTACCGATCGTTCCAACGGCTGTCGTCTTTGACCTGAACAT
>DOWV01000209.1:2519-3589 GCA_003519375.1 Bacteroidota bacterium | reverse complement strand
CTGTCCGGGATTTCCATCGTTGAAGGGAGCCCATAAGGTGCCAAAGGCACGGCACCAATGACGATAATCGCTTCAGGAAGAACGCACTTGTTGAGAGGAATGCCGGCAACGGCAAAGCTGGTTGCGTAGGGAGGGTGGGCATGTACGACAGATTTGACGTCAGGACGTGTCTTGTATACCTCCAGGTGCATTTTCACCTCGCTCGAGGGACGGTATTTCGAGTTTGCCGACACCGGTTTACCTGACCTGTCGACTTTGATGATCATGTCCGTCGTCATGAATCCCTTGCTTACTCCCGTAGGCGTGGTGAGCAATTCGCGGTCGTTCAAGACGGCGGTGATATTCCCGTCGTTCGCAGCCACATATCCGCGGGTCCAGATTCGCTTGCCAATCTCGACAATCAGCCTTCGCAGCTCCTGTTCATCCTGCATCGCGTCTTTTCCTTCCTGACAGATGGACAAAGCCAATTTCAAAGATAAAGATGAACCGCCAAGGTCGCCAAGAACGCCAATTCGTTGACATCTTGTCAAAGACGTTCTTATAATTCCCTTTGCGCTCCTTTGCGGGCTTTGCGGTTTGTCTTTCTCACCCTGCTAAATCAAATCTCTGAGAATGTCCTCGTGTGGATTCTTGATGAGCACATATCCCGCCAGCATACCGTCCTGCTTCACTGCTTCTATCGCCGGCTGTACTGCTGCTTCCAGTGAGGCGATATCGCCGGTCATGACAACGATTCCCTTTCCGCCGACGGCCATCGCAACGTGCACCCGAATGAGGTCGACGTCTGCCTCCTTGACAGCGCTGTCGGCCGCCTTGATCGCCGAGGCGACAGAAAAGGTCTCAATGATAAGCATCGCGGGGATTTTAGAGCCGAGTTTGGTCTCGAACAGCGTCGTGCCGCTGATTGCCGGAAAGACGCGCGGATCGACTCTTGGAATAACTGTAAGATTGACGACTGAAAATCCTCCGACTTCGCGTGCGATATTAATCGCCGTCTCGACATCGCCTACCGCACCGCGCAAGATCATCAGATACTTGCCCGAGCAAATCGACCGCGCAATGAGCTTCTC
>DOWV01000209.1:961-2357 GCA_003519375.1 Bacteroidota bacterium | reverse complement strand
GCCAGCTCAATAATGCCGATTGCGTCTCTTGTCTCCATCACGCTCTCTCAATGGTGATTTCGTCTTCGGTAATCTTTCTCACAACCCCGTCGATCGAGGCGTGCACAGTGCATGATATCTCCGAAGTCGCGCTGCCGAGCATGTCATATGTCTTCACCCTGTCACTTTCCCTCACAACGGACCGGGACGGTGTTCCGGCGTGCTGGCGAAGAGGAACACGAACAACGTTTGGACGGATATTCAGATCCTTGAGCGGGCCTTCGTCGCGAAACATATTTACATCGAGCCGCTGTTTCAACTTGGCCACCGGCACTTTGCGGTAGTCGAACATCGGATGGATTGCCGGCTGATCTCCACCTAGCACCGACTTCTGTGACCTGGCGAGGCGCTTATCCATGAGAGTGGCGCCCTTCGGATCCAGCCCTTCAGGACATGCGTACATCGTGCAAAGATTGCACTCACAGCAGGAAAGATTGCCGGGATTTGTCAGAGGCATATCCTCACGTGTAAACATCCGGTTGCGCATCGCTAATTCGGGCCGGACGGGGTGACCGAGCAAGTATCTGGGACATAGTTCAGTACAGAACGAGCACTGATCGCATCCCGCTTTTGCTATGATATCCACCGCATGATCGGTGCTGAACCGCCTGTACATCGTGACGCAGTAGTGGTCGACAGGGAGCACGATAAGTGCATTGGTCCTTTTCGAGACAACGTTGTTCAGATCCTCTTCGAGAATGCCCATCATCAGGCCCCCGGATCGGACCACATAGTCCTCTGCTGTAATCTTGAAATGCGAAAGGATTTCCTGGTACGAAGTTCCGACCGAAACCTCGACGGTTGCCGGTTCTTCTACTGCTCCGGCAACAGAGACGAACTTGCTCACGACCGGTCTTTTTGCGCCGATATTATGAAGCGTCTCAACATTCTGGACAACACAACCCACAGAGAGCGGCAGCGACCCTGGCGGTACAATTCTCCCTGTCGTCATATAAATAAGCGTTACTTCATCCCCGGCGGGATACACATCCTCGATCGGTTGGACCCTGCAATCGCCCGGCACCTTCGATCGCAGCAGCTCGATTTCTTCGTGGTGTTTCTCTTTGATCCCGATGATTCCATCACGGGCACCGGTGAGTTGCATCGCAATCCTGAACCCCTCCATCACCGTATCGGCGTGATTGCGAAGAATCTGCATATCCTTGTGAAGCAACGGCTCGCATTCTGCCGCGTTCATGATAATCGTGTCGGGCTTCGAATTCAGCTTCACATGGGAGGGGAATCCCGCACCGCCGGCACCGATAATCCCTAAATTCTTTATTTCGTCAACGGTCAATGGATACTAACTCCGTCTGTAAAACCGATATCATTTTTCTTCCTTTGCGGCTTGGCGCCT
>DOWV01000209.1:0-791 GCA_003519375.1 Bacteroidota bacterium | reverse complement strand
GTACCTACGCCCTCTCCGTATACTCGATTTCGTCGACTATCGCCATGATAAGCGTCCTGATCGGAGCAAGCTCGATACCAAAGACATCCCGTGCGACCCCCGGCGCGCCGCCACAGACTACGATATCACCGATGTTGGCGCCCACATAATCGACGGCAACCCACTCTGAACCTTTGGGCTTCCCGTCAGGCTCGACAGGCTGGACTACGTAGACGGTCTTGCCGTCATACGCTTTGTGCTTTGCCGATGAAACAACCTTCTTTTCGACTCGTGCGAGGAACATCAGCAGATCTCCTCCACCAATTCCACAATGCTGGCATTGACCGGCGCGAAGCCGTTGGCAAAAGCCTGCGTCGCGTCTGTGCTTGTCACGTAGACAACCGTGTCGCCGCCCGTCGCGAGGTTCAGCGGATCAGCCGCGACAAGCGGAAGGTCTGTCGGTTGCAGCTCCGACGATACCGGCTGGACAATGGAGAGACGGCACCCCGTCAGCTCGGGCGTCTTTTTCGAGGCCCACACAACTCCAATCACGATCCCAAGTTTCATTTCCGGCCTTGAGCGGAGTGTGTGATCTGAAGGTCGTCGATGATGGCCACTATGACCGCGTCGATAGGTGCATTCTTCGTCATCTCGGTCATACGTGCGGACGAGCCGTAGGAAAGAAGAACGAAGCATCCCTCACCTGCCTGCACCGCGTCAACGGCGACATGATATGTGCTCAGAGGATTCCCTTTGTGATCCACTTCTTTGCACAGCAGAAGCTTCTTACCGTTGAGGTTCTGATCCTTCTG
>DOWV01000334.1:445-16052 GCA_003519375.1 Bacteroidota bacterium | reverse complement strand
CTTGCTCATGAGAGTCTGCGCCCAGAGACTGAATGCGAGATCGACCGAAGAAACGGAATCTGCCTCGTCCATTGTCAATTGATCACTCGCCCTGCTCGTTGCTGACCGGATGCTCTCCGACACCACGAAAGAGAGCCAGGTATCAGCGGGGCGAAGAAGCTCTTCCGCGAGTATTTGGACCCTCTCACGTTCCTTTTCGTGTGTTTTTGCATCAAGAGCGAAGACTGCG
This sequence comes from Bacteroidota bacterium, assembly GCA_003519375.1. GTDB lineage: Bacteria > Bacteroidota > Ignavibacteria > UBA10030 > UBA10030 > UBA9647. The sequence goes on along the minus strand of DOWV01000334.1, from coordinate 15,823 downwards.
ATACAGAACGCAGCGGCCAGCAGACACGCCACGGCTCCGACCGAGAACTGACGAAGAAAGCGCGGAGCCAATTCGCCTGCGTCGACGACCATCAGGACAAGAGCACTTACTCCAAAGAGGAAAAGCGGAACAGACAGAGGGAGCTGGGGCGGCCAGTCGATGATGAGATAGACACCATACCCGACCAGGAAGATCGCTGTGACGAGAGCAACACGGCCGAGCCGGGAACCCCCGGTTTTCAGGAGAAGTTCGCAGGCACGGGCGACGACAATGAACGCTGCTCCGCCGGCCGCAATGAGCGCCAACGTCAGCATTAGGATGCTGAAATGCATAACCGCGATCTGCGCTCCGGGCAGGAGTGACATTGGATCGAGATAACGGATCGTCGAGTCAAATACAAAGCTCCTCATGGAGGCCCCATAGGCCCGCACAACCCACTGGAACACGAGAGGTATCAGGAGCGCAATGCCCAGCTGGAATCCATCGCTATGCCAATTCCGGGGTCTAGTCGTGAATTTGGACTCGGAATACCACTGATGTGAACTTTGGAGCAACACCACGAATGTGAAGCAAACGCAAACGGCCGAAACAGCAAGCTCACCGAGAGAACTTGCGAGACCGAGCGGGAATGGAGATGAGTGCACAGCCGGATCAAAGAGAAATCCTCCCCCCAATGTTGACGGGAAACCTGCGTACTTCCACCCGATCCGCACACTCCAGAAGATCGGTATCAGGTACAGACGGCGATGGCCCAGAGATCCGCGTGAGGCGAACATGCCGGCAGCCAGAAGCGAGATGCACAAAAGGCCCACTGCTTCCCCGACAGCAATGCCGAAGTCAAGCCAACGATCGACCTTTGCCTGTTCTGAGGCAATTGTGGGGGTGGAAATCAGAGCAACGGTGAGGACTTTCTCCTGTTTGGAGTAGATCGGTACTGGAAAAGTCGTTTCCCCGGCGGTATCTTTCGACGAGATCTCTGATTCAAACCGGAGAAGCACCCCGGCCTCCCGCTGGAAGGCATCGACGAAGCTCTGTTGTGAGACAAATCGGTTGGAAAGAGGATAATTCGTTTCAAGCGGACTGCTCACAAAAACGGTATAGCCTCTCCCCTGAGATGCTTCCCCCACTGAAAGAAACCGGTGAAGACCTGCCTGCGAGACAAACACCGGCTCCTCAGAATCCCCCGGCACCCCGCCACCTGAGAATGTGTTCCGAACACTTCGACCTGACCAAAGAACGATATTTCCGAGAGAATCGACAACATCCAGGCTCACATTTTGATCCGCTCGAAATGACTCCAGCCGCTCAAACGCAGCCTTGAGCGCCACTGGAGTCCTATCCTCGAAGGCACGACGCACATCCAAATCAATGTGAATGCGTTCGGCGAGCTTCCTTTGCTCCGCTATCGTCTCGTTGAAACGGGATCGGAGAAGATCGGCCAGGTTTTGTTGCCGGGCAGATTTGAACTCTGACCATCCAGACTCTATGCGCTGATGCCACAGAAGCTGGGCCGTAAACAGAAGCGCGACGCTCCCTATTGAAACGCAAAGGCCCCACCATACGGGGCGAATCCATTTTGCGGCGGGAAGAAATCTCATATCTGCCCGGTCATTCTCAGTAGACGTTGAACTGGCTGACGACCCAGCGGGAATCCTGGTATCTCAGAGATACATATACTTGTGCCGATTCTTTCCGACCCCGGGAAACATAGCTGAGCCGCCCCGTGGCATACGGCGTCGTTCCGGTTTCACTGAATCGTGAGAACTCAAAGGAGAGCGAAGTACGGCTGGAAAGATAACGCTGGAGAATAGAAACCGTCTGGTTTGAAGAGAAGTAGCCGCTTTCGCCGCTGGACATGTTGACAAATACCTGGTCAGCGAAATGACGGGATGATTCGGTGAGCGAGGAACGGACGATGCCCAGCTCGATGGTCTCGAAAAGCCTGCGTACATCGGCTCGCTGGGGGATTCTCCCCTGCAATTGCCTCGCCGCACCTGCTTTCTTTTGCTTCAAGGAGCGAATATCCGGAACCTGCGCCTGAAGCGTGTGCCCAAGGAGAAGAACAATGATAGTCAAAACAAGCGCGCGTGGCCGCATAGACTCTCACAAAGTATCAGAAAACGCAAAGAAAGTCAACCAACGGGCAAATCATGGAAATGACAACGCCACCTGCTGCTCTCTCTTCCCTTCATCCATGCAGCGGTGGCGTCGTGCTTGAATTTCCTTGTCCCCGCACTCGAGCGGGGTGTTAGACTATTTCATCTTCGAGAGCAAGCTCGGCTTGAGCTGCCGGGCTCCTCCCGGCGGAAGCGCTCTTTTGAGATCGGGATTCGACTTCGCGATCTGGTACGCCCAGTCGAACGTTACACGCTGTGACGTGATCTCCCGGATTCTGATCTTGGCAAAATGGTCGTCCCAAGTCCAGACAACGTACGTATGTCCCTCGATTGCTTCCACTGATCGTGAAGGCGACCATCCTCCTGCGGGAGCGACGCTTATGTCATAGAGTGAATTCGTGTACCCCATGTCCTGGATCTCGGAATCCTCCCATACATTCATATAGTTCCGGCCGTCGATCGACTCAAAGAAAACGTCGGTAAAGTCGTCATTGTAGTTGCCCACGGAATATGTCGAGAAATCGAAGCCGGCAGTAAGAGGCGACGTGCGGTAGTTGCCAAGCTTCGTACCGAATCCCTCAGGTCTTGGAGTTGCATAGACGACATCGCGGCTCAGATCACTTTCATTATCATCGAAGTCATATGCGGAGATCGCATAGTATGCACGCTCACCGTTGAGCGCTCCCCGATCGACAAATCGAATATCTGTCGTCGTGCCGATGTCTTCATACTCACCGTCGTAGCGGTCACTTACCCAAATCCGGTATCCGGCAACATCGGGCTCGGGATTCCGCAGCCAGCGCAATTCCGCGGCGTTGTCCATTGCCGTTGCGAGGACCCCCTGCGGAGGGCTGGGCGGTGTTGTATCGATGACAAAAGGCTCGTGACAGCTTGATATGGTAAGAGCTAGTAAAAGTAATCCTGGCAGTTTCATGGCATCCCTCTCTTGCATGTGACAGTGACTATTGGAACGAGGCAAACCCTGTGCCATCTTGAAGAGACTCAATTCCAGGGCGTTTTCGAGAGAAGTTCATACACGGTGTATAACGCGAAGCCGCCCCTGTACACGATTCTGAACAGAGGCGGCTTGAGATTTACGTGCCGAACGAACTCTAGCCTATCGTCGATTTACCGTTATTGATGATTCCGATCGCCTTCCCCTTCAGACGCACCCCATGGAACGGCGTATTCTTCGACTTCGACTTAAACGCCTCTTTGTCCACGACCCATTCAAGGCCCGGATCGATGATGGTGATGTTAGCCGGCTCCCCCTCCTTCATGAGGATGGCGGGCAGGGATAAAATCGCCCGCGGCTTCGTCGAAAGCTTATCGATCATCTGCATCAGAGTCAGCACTCCGTTGCCGATAAGTTCTGACAGGCAAAGACCGACACAGGTTTCCAGGCCGACAATCCCGAAGGGAGCCTGTGTATACTCCACTTCCTTTTCATCGATCGTGTGAGGCGCATGGTCCGTCGCTATCACATCAATCGTTCCGTCTTTCAACCCCGCTTTCAGCGCAAGAATATCCATGCGTGTTCGGAGCGGAGGATTCATCTTGGTGCTCGTGTCGAATCCGGCGACCGCCTCCTCGGAGAGAGCGAAGTGATGCGGTGCGACTTCACAAGTCACGTTTAAGCCTTCGGCTTTGGCCGCACGCACGGTATCAAGCGCACCTTTCGTGCTGATATGGGCAACGTGGTACCGGGCTGCGGGAGTATACCGCAGGAGGATGATGTCCCGTGCGACCATGAGTTCTTCCGCAATAGGAGGAATGCCGGGCATGCCCAGACGCGTTGCCGTGGTCCCCTCATTCATGCATCCGCCTTGCGTGAGAGTCGGTTCCTCGGCGTGCTGTATGACGGGGACGCCATACATCGATGAGTACTCCAGTGCGCGACGCATGATCTCCGCGCTCGCGATCGGGGCGCCATCGTCAGAAAAGCCGACGGCACCGGCCTGCGCGAGTTCAGCCATCGGCGAGAGCTCGGTTCCCTTGCGACCTTTGGTCGCGGCACCGATGGGATAAACGTCAACGATCCCGTCGCACACCGACTTTCCCTTCGCATGCACGTAACGCGCAACCGATTCATCGTCGATAGCAGGATTCGTATTCGGCATGCAACATACAGCTGTGAAACCGCCCGCCGCGGCCGAGGCACATCCGGTCTCGATCGTCTCTTTGTGTTCGAAACCGGGCTCGCGAAGATGGACATGGATGTCGATCAACCCGGGTGCCACGATCTTGCCCTTGAGGTCCACCTGTTTGTATCCCTGAGGTGCGGACACCGACGCTGCGATGCGGTCGATGCGTCCGTCGGTGATCTGGATATCAACCACCTCATCCCTGTTCGATACCGGGTCCAGCAGTCTGCCGCCTTTTAGAAGAAGCTTCATAAGATCCTCTGGTCAATTGGTTGTGCCGAGCAAATAGAGTACTGCCATGCGAATCGCGACTCCGTTGGTCACCTGCTGAAGGATTACAGAGTGCTCGCCGTCCGCGAGATCGGCTGAGAGCTCCACGTCGCGGTTGATGGGTCCTGGGTGCATTATCGTGATCGGTTTTCGCGCTGCGGCGACTTTTTCCTTTGTCAACCCAAAGAAACGATGATATTCTCTCAACGACGGGAACAATCCGCTCGCCTGACGCTCCAGCTGAATCCTCAATACGTTGAACGCATCGACTTCCGGTATGACATCTTCCAGCCGGTGATACACTTTTACTCCGAGGTGTTCCATATCTCTCGGAATCAGGGTCGTAGGACCACAGATCGAGACATGAGCTCCCATCGTGATCAGACCGAAGATGTTCGACCGTGCGACGCGGCTGTGTGTAATGTCGCCCACGATGCATACGCGAAGCCCTTCCAGCGTACCGAATTTCTCGCGCAGGGTGTACATGTCCAGCAAGCCCTGGGTCGGATGCTCGTGCCATCCATCGCCGGCATTGATGATGTTCGCATCCAGCACGCGCGTAAGAAAGTGGGCTGACCCCGGCGCGGAGTGGCGTATGACCACCATATCGATCTTCATCGCTTCGATATTGCGGGCGGTGTCTTTCAGCGTCTCTCCTTTGCTGACACTGCTTCCCGAAGAGGCAAAATTTACAACGTCGGCAGAAAGGCGCCTTTCCGCAAGCTCGAAGGAGATCCGCGTACGGGTTGAACTTTCAAAGAAGAGGTTTACGACTGTTTTTCCCTGCAGTGGCGGAACTTTCTTGATGGGGCGATCGAGGATCTCTCGAAACGATGCAGCGGTATCCAATATCAGCGTGAGCTCTTCTTTTGACACTCCGTCGAGACCTAAGAGATGGCGGCTCTTGAGTTTCATTGGCCTGACTCCTTTCCATCCCCTTCTGTTTCGAGAAGAACAACCGCATCTTCATGATCTATCTCGGTCATCAGCACGCGGATCTCCTGCTTCAGCGAGGTCGGCACACTCTTTCCGATGAAGTCTGCTTTGATCGGCAATTCCCGATGACCGCGATCGACGAGCACGAGCAGTTCGATCAGCGCCGGACGGCCAAGATCCGTCAGAGCGTTGAGCGCAGACCGGATCGTGCGACCGGTGAAGAGTACATCGTCCACCAACACCACTTCCTTCCCCGTGACATCGAAAAGAATTTCCGTGCTCTTGAGCTGAGGCTGATCCAGGCGCCCCCGCAAATCGTCACGGTAGAGAGTAATATCCAGGATACCAACCTGTACTTCCTTGCCTTCAATTTCTTCAATCTTCTTCGCCAATCGACGCGCGAGATGTTCACCCCTCGTCCTAATGCCGACGATCACGAGGTTCTCGGTTCCCTTCTTACGCTCCACCACTTCGTGCGCGAGTCTGTTTACGGTACGGCGGAAACTCTCACTATCGATTACTTTGGTTGTTTTCATATGGATTCCCTGCGGACAAAAAAAAACCTCCAATTCCATCGAAGTCGGAAAGGGAGGCCTTCAACACCACTCGTGATCGTTTTCCTTTCCTACCTCTCTGGATAGGATTAAAGGACACATGGTAAAGAACGGTTCAATCTTGACTTAATATAGAGGAGGAAAGGTCATCATGCAAGAACTATCAGAAACCAGGATCTTCAGCTGACGACTCTGTCGAGAATCATCAAGCCCACTAAGAGAGACAGATAAAGAAGGGATCCCAAAAAGAGCTTGCGCGCCGTGTCGTTGCTGCGATCACGATACAATCGGATCGAGAATTGCAGAAGCGTCACTGAAAGTATCAGTGCACCCACGAAATACAGGACGCCCAATGTCCCCACCATCGTCGGCATTACTGACGCCGGGATCAGGGCTATGGAATAAATGAGAATCTGGCGGCTCGCCACCTCCCCGGTTGGATCGACAACGGTCAAGAGTCTGTATTCCGCCCTTGCGTAGTCCTTGCGGTACATCCACCCCAAAGAGAGGAAATGGGGCATTTGCCAGAAAAAGAGTATGAAAAACAACGACCATGCACCCATCGTCAGCTCGCCCGAGACTGCCGCCCAACCGATAAGGGGAGGCAGAGCGCCCGGGATACCACCGACAACCGTGGCGAACGGAGTGACGCGTTTCAAGGGGGTATAGAGCAGCAGATACGAAACCAGCGTTGCGATCGCAAGGTACGCCGCGAGCGGATGAGTAAAGAGCGCCAGCTGCGCAACGCCTCCAACCGACAGCCCCAAACCGAAGAGTAATGCGGCCCGTTCGCCGATGCGACCGGACGGCACGGGACGATTTTCCGTCCGGCGCATCAATGCGTCGAAATTGCGCTCGAGGTATTGATTCAGAGTTCCTGCCCCACCTCCGACAAGAAGCGTCCCCAAGAGAGTATGCAGCAGGGCGCCTGGATGGACAGTCGTCCCCGACGCAAGATAGGCTCCGCCAAGAGCGGTCACGACTGAGAGAAGTGTCAGCTCCGGCTTCGTGAGTGTGAGAAGATCGAGGATGAGCGGGCGCCGAGCCTGGATCGCTCCCAAATGTGTAGGATGGTCGCTCATTTCTTGGGCGCCGTCTGGCCGGGAGCAGCTCCTTTTGTATCTGCCGGACCGAGTTTTCGCAAGAGATAGCTCACAATGGAATCGGCCTCCGCCGGTTTCAATCCCTGGCCTGGCATCGGCGGGAAGGCAGGGTTTATCTTGATCGGATTCAAAACAAATGCCATCATCTGCTCTTTCCTGCCAACGTACTTTGGAACGACATCTTTGTAGGCCGGTCCGACCTTCTTCTGATCAACCGCATGGCAGGCTGAGCACTTCGCATTGAAGATGTCTTCGCCGGTAAGAACGACTCCGCTAACGCCAAGCTTGCTCTTGAGCTCTTCAATTTCCGTTTCGTGACGATAGGACAGGTATGCAGCCTGTCCCTTCGTGGCGTTATACAAAGCGACCTGGTCGTTCACGCTCAACAGCGCGGCGGCACACCCGAAGACATACAATGCCGATGCTGCGTGATGCGGCTCCTTCCCACGCTCATACGTATATACAAACTGTGCCGCCAACAGCAGGAACCCGAGTGAAAGCCCTGCTATGCCGAAGAGGACCCCGGAAAGTGACTCACCCGGCAGCAGAAAATAACCAAGGAGCAGGAGGACGGGGAGCGTAAGCAACGAACCTGTAATCAATCGCATCGATAGAGTCCGGACAAGAGCGGCGTACGCCTCACCGGGCTCTTCCTCTGTCCTATTCCAAGAAAACGTGAAGAAAAGGACACCAAAACCAGTCGCTCCGGCCGAAAGGGCCAGGAATTGAAGAAATCTCACATAAACATCAAACGAAAGGAACAATGAAAATATGGAGTCGATGTGTTCCCAATTCACTGGATTGCTGGCGACGACGAACGCCGATGCGACGAAGAATGCGGCGACAACGGTCAGTACCACGCCGTACTGCCCGAACAGCAGGTGCAACCGCTCGTTGGAATCTGAGTACTCTTGCAGGGAAGAAAGTCCGTCACCGGGTTTCTTCGTGCTCTGTAATACCTCTTTATAACCCTCGAGAAAATCACCCAGCTGAAAGGTGTACTTATATGCGTAAAGAAGAATGACCGCGGCCAGGAGTGCGATAAAACCGAATCCTGCGAACGACACGGCGAGGGAAGCCGTGGACTGAAGGAGCTGCGCATAGACGAAGAGCAAAGAGAGCGCAGGCAGCAGCGCAAAAACCGTCGGCACCGTCTTGTTCACAAGCGCGATCTCAGCAAGGTTTTTTGCGAGCCGGAGGTACAACGCGTTGCGCTCCTTCCGACCCTTCCGGTTAAATCGATTCGAGAGGTACGAAGTGCCCAGGAGAAACCCGAGATACGGATAGAGAACGATCGACACCAGAGCGCCAATCAACAGCAGCAAGTGATAATGCTCGACCGAGGGTGCAGATGCGAGGCTCTTGAGAACGTCCATGGATAATCAGTCCGGCAGCAACTTCAGTTTGAGTGGACGAGATCCTATCTCAAAAACACCTTCATAAGAGAAGATGGTCTCACGCCAAGACGCAAAGTCGTCAAGAATACGTTACTGTTATTGCTTTTTGCGGCTTAGCGCCTTTGCCTTCCCGCCTCTTGAAGTCCTTTAGGGCAGGCGGGCGTGAGTATTTTTGAGATGGCTTTTAGTTTTTCGACAACAATATCGGCTCATACGTTTTCGACTGGCGGGCAGAGGCCGCCTGATACCATCGTTCGAACGCAGTGGAATCCATCGAAACGACTTTCGTATACATATATGAGTGTTGCAACCCGCAATACTCGGCACACGCGACATCGTACGACGCGATCCTCGGGGTTTTGAACCACATGGTATTAACGCGATTAGGGATTGCATCCTTCTTGATGCGAAACGCCGGTATATAGAGTGAATGGTTCACATCGAGAGAGCGGATCGATATCTTGACGGGAGCCGCGTAAGGGACATACAGCGTGTCGGTCGTGACCCCATTCGGGTATTCGAACGTCCACTGCCACATACGGGCAGTGGCATTGACCGGTATTGCCCCTTCCGGAATCGTCGACATCTGCCGGTATCCCTCCCAACCGAGGTAGAACATTCCCATGAAGAGGGCCAGGGGGATTACGGTCCAAGTAATCTCCAGCGGGACATTTCCTTCAATATTTGTTGGATGCGGATTCCTTTTCCGGCTGTACCGAATTACGAAATACACCATCGCGATCAGGAGTCCGAGCAGCACGAGCAGGGACACGCCCACGATGGTCAGGAACGTCGCGTCTACATAATCTGAGAACGGTGATGAACCCTGGAACATAGCGATTGCCTTTGTTACGCGAAAGCGTAGTCGAAAAATGTCAATGTTATGAAGATCGCAAACGTCACGCAGGCCACAAGAACAAACAACCTGAACGTCTTGTCTTCGAATTTCAAATGCATGAAGACTTCCAGCACCAGCATCGTCTTGATCGAAGCGATCGTGAGGGCCGTGATGATAATCCATCGCCCCAGGTCGACACCCGCCAGAGCAACAGTGAGACCGGTGAGCATCACCAACGCCAGCCAGATCAACAGGTACGTGACGTAGCTGACAGTATGAGGTGCATCATGAGGAGAAGATGAGTGATCGTGCTGTTCCATCCCGGTCGCCTAGTGTAAGAGATAAAAGAGTGGGAAGAGGAATATCCAGATGATGTCGACGAGGTGCCAGTAGAGCGCACCGGCCTCGAGCCGCACGTAGGAGCCTTTGTGAATTGTTCCGGTCCTGATGAATCCCATCATCACAGCAAGCACCACCATCCCGATAATGACGTGAAGTGCATGGAGCCCCGTCATGACGTAGTAAAGGCCGAAATAGAGCACCACTCCCTGGGGCTTATTCACCAATTCGGGCGAACCCGGATAGAGACCGACCGTAAACTTGTGATCCCACTCGAAGTACTTATTGACGAGGAACGCCAGGGCGAGCACAAGGGTCATACCGACAAGGAACATCGCCAGGGACTTCTTCCCTTCCTGAATCGCCGTGATCGACATGGCAACCGTCAGGCTGCTCGTCAGCAGGACGATGGTATTGACGGTCCCGACCAGCCTGTCGAGCTCAGTTGCAGCCAGGTGGAATTCTGCCTGGTGCATGTAGCGATACACCGCGTAGACGATGAACATCCCTCCAAAGAGAATCAATTCGGTGAAGAGGAACAGCCACATCCCCATCTTCGAGCCGACATCGTCACGATGTGTGTGGCCGTGCGGAGCGGCCTCTGCGGCGTGAGAACTCACTTCACCTCCTGTGCTGCTTTTTCGTATTTGCTGTAGTCGTACGGTCCGGTTGTTACGACGGGGATCTCATCGAAATTCTCCAGCGGCGGCGGTGACGGCACCTTCCACTCCAACGTCTCACCTCCCCATGGATTCGCGGTTGCTTTCTCTCCGCGCCATAGCGACACAACCAGATTCACGAACATCACCACGATGCCGGCGTAGAGTATCCAGGAACCGACCGTTGCGATCTGATGCACTGTCTGAAACTCCGGGAGGTAATCGTAGTATCGCCGGGGCATCCCCTCGTAGCCGAGAACGAACATCGGGAAATACAGCAGATTGAATCCCACGGTCGCAAGGAACCAGGAGATGTACGCAGGAGCCTGCTTGTACATTTTTCCGAACATCTTCGGATACCAGTAGTGAAGCGCTGCAAACAGACCAAAGCCGGTCCCACCGAACATCACGTAGTGGAAGTGACCGACCACGAAATACGTGTCCTGGACGTGGATGTTGATCGCCAGTGTTCCGAGGATCAGGCCGGTGAATCCGCCGATGCAGAACTGGATGATAAACGAAAGAATGAAGAGCAGCGGCGCCGAAATCTCGATTGATCCTTTGTAGAGCGTGGCAATCCAATTAAATACTTTGATGGCACTAGGAATCGACACCAGGAAGGTAAGGAATGAGAAGACAAACATCCCGGTGTTGCTCATCCCTACAGTAAACATATGATGGGCCCAGACCAGCGATCCGACAAATGCGATTGCGAGGCTCGAAAACGCGATGAACTTATATCCAAAGATCGTGCGCCTCGCAAAGACCGGGAGAATCTCAGAGACCACACCGAGGCCCGGCAGAATCATGATGTACACAGCAGGATGCGAGTAAATCCAGAAGAGATGCTGATACAGAACAGGATCCCCCCCCAGTGTCGGATCGAAGATGCCAACTCCAAACCACCGTTCAATTGCGATCAGGAGCAAGGTAATGCCGATGATCGGGGTCGCCAGAACCTGAATCCACGCGGTGGAGTAGAGCGACCAGACGAACAGCGGCATCCTGAACCACGTCATCCCCGGGGCACGCATCCTGTGAATGGTCGTGATAAAATTGAGTCCGGTCAGAATCGAAGAGAATCCGAGAATAAATGCAGCCGAAAGCGCCGGGATGACATTGGTAGACGTTCGAACACTGTACGGGACATAGAATGTCCAGCCAGTATCGGCAGCTCCCCCGGGCAGGAAGACGGAAACAAGCGCAAAAATCCCGCCAAAGAGGAAGAGCCACCATGAGAGCAAGTTCAATCGGGGGAAAAACACATCCTTCGCTCCGATCATGATCGGCATGAGGAAATTCCCAAAAACCGCCGGCAATCCAGGGATGATGAACAGGAAGATCATCATGATCCCGTGCAGCGTAAAGAACGTATTGTACGTCTGCGCATCCACGAAAGTTCTACCCGGTGTCAGCATCTCCAGACGCATCAGCACTCCGAGCGTGGCTGCAGTGAAGAAGAATACCAGCATCGTCACGAGGTACAGGATCCCGATCCTCTTATGATCGGTCGTGAAAATCCATCCGAGTATCCCCTTGTACTTCGTTTTGGTATGATAGAAATCCGGTTCCACCGACACCGGTACAGCTGACGCAATGGCCATACCTCACTTACCTTTCTGCTTGCTTTGTCTTCGGTTTCACTATGAAAACAAACACGAATATTCCGACAAACCCTATCACGACGACTGTCGCGATCCGCAGGACATTCAAAGTGTACGTATGCGAGTCAGGATCATAGCTGTAACACATCGTAAGAAGCTTGGCGATCGTCGGCGTGACGGTCCCCGTCGATGCCTCGTAAACCGCCATCTTGACATCGAACGGGAGGTACTGAATGCCATTGATATAACGGGTGATCTTGCCTTCGGGAGAAGAGACGATGAGCGCACCGGCATGCACGTAGTCATTCCCGCTCTTCATAAAATAGAATCCCGCAGCATCAGTGAGCCGCTGAATCGTTGCACTGTCTGAAGTCAAGAATCTCCAACCATTCGGATTGATATTCTTTCCGACGAGATCGAGGTAGCTGAGCTTCTTTTCAGCTGCCAGCTCGGGTTTTTCCCGATGATCGAAACTGATCGTCAGAATCTGATACTCCCTCCCGATATCCAGGTTGAGCTTATTGACGATCTTCGAGAGCTCATTCAGGAGCGGGCTGCAGATCCCCGGACATCGGTAGTACACAAATGTGAAAATCGTCGGCTTGTCGACAAGATCCTTCAGCGTCACCAGGTTACCCTGTTCGTCATACAATTCGGCGTCCAACGGAAGCATCTGACCCAGCTTCTCCTGTATGCCAATTTTAGGAGCCGGCTGCTCCTCTGCCCCGGCGCCCGGGAAGGCGACACAGGAAACAAGAGCCATCACGTAGAAAACACGTCTCAAGGAAATCATCTTTCTCCTCTCATGCCTGACAGGAATTGATAGAGAGAGACCCATTGAGCCCGGGAGAGGCGGACCACTTCGGCTCTGAATCCGACCTGCACGGGATCAGATGTTACACTCCTGACGAAATGCTCAACGGTCGATATGGAAGTGCCGTGAAGAACGAATGCCGTCAGCACCTTCTCTTTGTCCGCACAGAGCCGCTCAAACAACGCCTCGCCTCCCGCTCCCGTGCGATCATACTGTTTTCCCGCGAGCTCACGCACCATCGCCACCGATGGACCTGTCTCCGCGGCCACCAACTCAGCTGCCTTCTTAATGGGAATCTGCCCCGGGATATCGCTCCCCTTTGAAAGCTGGTACGTGGTCTCGAGCGCCATGAGGTCCGGCGGCGAGTCAACCGGCTGGCCCGGAGAGAACGATCGCACATAGTGGATAATCGCAAATCGATCAGCCGGGGAGAGATAGTTGTAGGATGCCATCCCGTTGCGAACGATCCCCTCCTGCAACGTCTTATAGATCTGAGATATTTTGGGCCCGTTCGTCCATCCTGCGAGTGAATGAAAATCGCGCGGCTTTGGATTCAGCATCACCGCCGTCGGGCCATTCCCATCACCCGCGTCCCCATGACAGGAAGTGCAGTTTGCATTGAACAGTTCTTTTCCCCTTGCAAGCAGCTCGGGAGTCTCCACCGATACTTTCATGACATCCACCGGAGGCAGAATCCTGGGACTCTGAAACGGAATGTCCTTCAGAAAAGCAGTTGAATCGCCGAGGACGAGCGGCGAAACGGAATTCTTGCCGATCTGTGTAAGATTCGTGATGTAAAAATAGCCGAGACTGCCGACAAGCAGCACGAAATAGACATATGAATAGCCGAATAGTTTGTGCGGCTTCCGGAGAAGATCCTTGAAATCCATTTCGGCTTTGAAGTCCGGTTTGTTGTCCATATCAACTCTTGACGATTACAGGTGGAAGCTCAAACCGCGCGCGAGCTTGGGATCGCCGATGGGCACCAGGTTATTCCGCTTCATGTTGTACGAGAGAACGACCACGGTCAATCCAACGAACAGAACAGGAAACGCGAGCATAGTCCAGCTCAATGAAACGCTTTCATGATAGGTCGGCATCACAAGCCAGTAGAGATCGAGCAGGTGCGCGACCAGGATCCAAATAGACATCAGTTTGAGCCTCTTGAGATCCATTTTGGACTCTTGCGTCAACAGAGCGAAGTACGGCACGGCAAAGTGCACGATGATGAGGAGCACGGAGACGTATTCCCAGCCGTTGTGCCACCGGTTGATGAACCAGAACGTCTCCTCCGGCAAGTCTGCATACCAGATCAGCAGGAACTGGCTAAAAGCGATGTACGCCCAGAAATTGATGAACGCGAAAAGGAGCGCCCCAAGGCTGTAGAAGTGGTCGCGTCTCAGCATGGGAAAGTAGCCGTTTTCGTGCAGCCTGACGATGATGTATGTCGCCACTGAAAGGGCCGCGAGCACAGTGCCGGAAAAGTAGTAAACGCCGATGATCGTTGAAAACCAATGGGGCTCAAGGCTCATTGCCCAGTCGATCGCGGTAAGTGTCAATGTAATAGCGAAAACGGGCATGAAGATCGCCGCCAGCCTGATGTTGATGGTCGTGAGTCTGGGGTCTCCTGATTCGTCCTGCCTTCTTGAATTCCGAGTAAAAAGATAGGTGAAGGCGTTCCAAAGCACGAAGACCGCCACGAACCGGATGATGAGGAAATTGACGTTCAGATAAGGTGATTTCCCCGCGAGGACGGCGTCCGAATCGAGCGCTTCAGGATGCAGCCAGTGGAAGATGTCGTGCAGGTGGAAGAACAACGGGACGGCAAGGATCGGAGCCAGCAGCGTGAGGCTCGAGAGGAACTCATTGATGCGCCTCATCGGCACGCTCCACACCGCGCCGCCGATATACTCCAGAGCGACGAGGAACACCGAACCCGCTGCGACACTCACAACCAGGAGAAAACCGATCACATTGTCAAACGCCATGCGCCGGGGATCGACGGCATAGCCCAACCCTGCGAGTGCGATGCCGGTCACGAGCAACAACCAGCCGAGCGAGTTGACCCGTGACGGCAGCTCCTTCTTTCCTCCGACATCCGGAACCGGGTTGTTCATTTCAGATCTGACTCCTTTGCGTTGTGTGCACGCTGCATCACCCTCATATAGTTGACAATGGCCCATCGATCGTCGCGGGAGATCTGCGACGAGTAGGACGGCATCACGTTCTGCCCTTCGGTGATGACGTGATAGATATTGCCATCCGGCCAATTCCGCACTTTGTCCGAGTGCAACGTCGGCGGATTCGGGAATTGACCGCGCAAGCGGCTGTCGCCCGCTCCGAAGTTTCCGTGGCATGGGCTGCAATAGGTAAGGAAACCGGCTTTTCCCCGTTCGATGACATCCTTCGTCATCGGGAGCGGATTCAACAGGCTCCTCCCGGCAGCGTCCGGATTACCGGTGAATGCGTAGGGCAGGAATCCTCGCGCGACAGTGCCCTGGACAGGGCGCCGCATCCCGATACCATCTTTGAAAAGCTCACTGGGACGCTGTGCCTTCTGTTTGGCCTGCGTGCTCATCCATGTAAACGGTTCCATGAACATG
>DOWV01000334.1:0-267 GCA_003519375.1 Bacteroidota bacterium | reverse complement strand
TTGAACTTAGGATCATCGGCCTGGATGCTGATGCCGAACTTATCCGACGAGACCCTCTTCATGTATGGAGTATCGTGCAACGGGTGGCTGTTATTCGGGAACTTGAAATAGAGAACGATCATGGTCACGACCGTCAGCACAGCGACCAGAAGGACAGTTACCTCAAACGCCACGGGAACAAACGCCGGCCACGACCAGAACGGCTTGCCGCCGATGACGAGCGGATAATCTACGAGCGAAATCCAGCTCATAAACAGGATCGCCGAC
>DOWV01000211.1:18300-23676 GCA_003519375.1 Bacteroidota bacterium | reverse complement strand
CAAGCAGTTCAAGCCGGAAGGCCCGCTCTCCTCGCTCTCATCTCCGTTGGTGGGTTACCTGAAATACCTCGATCTCCGGTACAACAGGGTAGAAGGGCCGTTCGTCGGTCTGAAAGCGACTCAGGACAGCGTTCTCTGGCGGCTGACACTCTCGGGCTCAGCAGGCTTCGGATTCGGCGACCGGAAACCGAAATTCTCAGTTGGAGCCGCTGTTTCTGTCGATTCCGCACGACGTCTTAAAGTCGGACTTGAGGCCTATCGTGATATCACCAACATACCCGACGAGGGCTATTACCCTTCGTTCGCGATCATGTTCGGGGCTTTGCTGAACAAAAGAGACTATCGTGATTACTTCTACACGGATGGATGGCGGGCATATGCCGAGTGGAATCCTCAGCGCCTCTGGCTGTTACAGGTTCAGTTCGCGAATGAAAAACAGTCGAGCGCGGTCAAGAACACGGATTTCAGCATCTTCGAACGGCGTCAGATCTTCCGGCCAAATCCTGCTATTGACGACGGGATCATGCGAAGCTTCTCCTTCAAAGTCCGGTACGGGGATGCGCCGATACCGCTCGGAATCATGATCCAGAATTCGGTGGAAGTCGAGGTCGAACATTCCGATCGGAATCTTCTTGCAAGCGATTTCGATTTTACGCGGCTCGTCGTTCGGGGGGAGGCGAGAGTCTCGACCTATTCGGCCCGATTGCTCTTCCCGCCTGTTTTTTGCATGAAATTCGCGGCTGGAACCTCATGGGGCACGCTGCCGGTCCAGCGACTTTTCGGACTTGAATCGAGGTATGATGGAATCGGTCCGCTGGGCGTTCTGCGCGGCAGCGGTCTCAGGGAGTTCACCGGGCAGCGCTTTGCAGCGGTTTCCGTTGAGCATAATTTCCGAAGCACGCCGTTTCTTCTCCTCAACATTCCATATCTCTACCGGAACAATATCGAGGTGATCGTTCACGGATCCGCTGCTCAATCGTGGAGCACTTCTCCTCTCCCCTTCGGCTCCGCGACCGGCGGTTGGTACACCGAAGCCGGTTTCGGCATCAGCCGAATCTTTTCGCTCTTGAGGGTTGATTTGACATGGCGGATGAAGCAACCGCGCGGCCTGTACTTCTCGATCGGAGTCGCCCAGTTGATCTGACCTGTCTTGCATTTCGGGCCGCTGTTCGCTATGTTCTTTGCACGCCAGCCGGAGGAGGATATCTGCTTATGCTCATCGCAGCGTTTCCTCCCGGCTCAATGAAGAGTCCACGCCAGCTTGTTCCGCCATCACTCATGGATACTCCCACTCCGGCACCGCACATTCCGTCGATTCCCATCATCGGCTGGTCGACGATCATTGCCTCAGCGCTGATGATTCTCGTCAACATCAGCAGTCTTCTGACGACGAGCGCTCTCGACGCACTGAATATGAGCTTCGATTCGCCTGTTTTTGCTCAATATATCCCGCAGTCGATGAAGTCGATGCTCGATCTCTATACGTACAGCCGGTGGTGGACCTGGTATGGTGTTCTGTACTTCGCGTTCGTCCTCGCCGCCGGTGTGCAGTTTGTCCGCCTTCGTGCCTGGGGACGATCCGCGCTCGAGGCTGCATGCTGGATTGGCCTGATGAACGCACTGGTTGATACCATCCTGAGCTACGAAATCTGGTCGAGCATGCAGGAAGCCTACAACGTGGTCCTCCGGTCGATGGGAGGCGTGCACTCCACGTATCTCAATCCGCTCGGTTTCTTCACTATCGTGCTGGGATTCTTCCTGTGGGTCATTCCTGCAGTGGCCTTGATTGTTTATCTCCGCAGACCCGTCATACGGCAGACCATAAGCGTGCCGTAGACGCCGTTTCCTTGTCCCCGATCCCAATGGAGGTGTACATGCTATTCCGATTTCGCGTCGTCTCGTACCTGGTTCTCTCTGTGCTGTGCATCGCCGGTTCAGCCTATGGACAGGCTGAACTGTTCAAGGGCCTGAATGACTACATACTGAAGTCGATGCGTGACTGGGAAACGCCCGGTCTGGCACTGGCGGTCGTGCGCAACGACTCCGTGATCTTCGCCAGGGGCTACGGTGTCCGGAAGAAAGGTGAAACAGCGCCTGTCACGGCAAAGACGATCTTTGCGATTGCATCGACGACAAAAGCGATGACGGCCGCGTGCCTCGGGATGCTCGTCGACGAAGGAAAGTTGAAGTGGGACGATCCGGTGACGAAATACCTTCCATGGTTCCAATTGTCAGACCCTTATGTCACGCGGGAACTCACGGTGCGGGATCTCCTTTGTCATCGCAGCGGGTTGTCACGGGGAGACAATCTCTGGTACCTCTCATCGTACACTCGCGAAGAGGTCCTCAGGAGAGTGCGATTCCTGAAGCCGGCCTGGAGTTTCCGGAGCCGGTACGGCTATCAGAATATCATGTTTCTCGCGGCGGGAGAGATGATTCCTTCGGTGACCTCCAAATCGTGGGATGATTTCATCGCAGACAGGCTGTTCAAACCTCTCGGCATGACGAAGACGAGTACCAGCGTGAAGTCACTGTCGGGCCTCGACGACGTGGCAACGCCGCACGACAGAATCGACACGGTGATGCAGCCCGTCCGATGGCCGAACTTCGACAACGTCGGATCGGCCGGGGCTGTCAATTCGTGTGTCGAAGACATGGCCCAGTGGATCCGCATGAACCTGGGCGGCGGGATGTACCGGGGTAAGAAAATACTTAGTGCCGATGTCGTCAAAGAAATTCAAACTCCTCAGACGATTATTCGACTCGATTCTCTCGATCAGGTGTTGCGTCCCTCAAACCACTTCGCGGCCTATGGCTTTGGCTGGACGCTTCGCGACTACCTGGGTCGCAAGCTGATCCAGCACGATGGAGCCCTCGATGGCATGAGGGCAAGAGTTGTGCTCATTCCCGAGGAAAAGTTTGGATTTGTCATCCTGATGAATTCTTCGAACACGAACCTGCACGCGTCGATCGCGTACCGTATCATCGATCACTATCTTGGCGGACCCGTAAGGGACTGGAGCTCGGAATTGCTGAAGATCGCCAAGGAACAAGAGGCGAAGAACCGCGCCGAGGAAAAGAAGCAGATCGACGAGCGGGCGCGTGAGACGAAGCCCTCTCTGCCGCTTGAATCGTATACCGGGAAGTACGAGCACGAGATGTACGGGGAAGCCAACGTGCAGCTCGAGGGTGGACAACTTACGCTGCGTTATTTCCCCCTCTATGTCGGACCTATGACGCATTGGCACTACGATACGTTCCAGGTGGTGTGGGATGACCGAACTTTTGGCAAGGACCTTATCTCATTCACGCTCGGCGCCGATGGAAAAGTCATAGAAATGCGCTGGCAAGGGTTCACCGAATTCAAAAAGGTGAAATAGTGCGAACTCATCCTCCAACTACAATTGCCAAGGCTCTGTATCGGAGAGGAATGCTTTTTCTTCTCCTCGCGGCGGCCTTGGTCTGTCTCACTTGCTCACGTGCCCCTGAGTACGATCTGGTGATCCGGGGCGGGACCATTTATGACGGATCCGGGGGCCCTCCGTTCATAGGAGATGTCGTGATCAAGAACGACACAATCGCGCTCATCGGCAATGCGGAGAATCTGCGTGGCAGCGTCGAGCTAGATGCGAAGGGACTTGCCGTATCTCCGGGGTTCATCAACATGCTCAGTTGGGCGAATGAATCCCTCATTCACGACGGGCGGTCGGAAAGCGATATCCGGCAGGGGGTGACGCTTGAAATCCTTGGAGAAGGAGAATCGATGGGCCCTGTGAATCCGGGCATGAAAAAGGAGATGCTTGAGCGTCAGACAGACATAAAATACCCGATTGAATGGACAACGCTTGCAGGCTATCTGGAATTTCTTGTTCAACGAGGTGTATCGACCAACGTTGCATCGTTTGTCGGCGCTGCAACGGTTCGCGAACACGTGCTTGGATATGAAAACAGGGCGCCGAATGAAAAAGAGCTTGAGCAGATGAGGGCATTGGTCCGCGAAGCGATGGAAGGCGGTGCTTTGGGAGTCGGTTCCGCGTTGATCTACGCTCCCGGTTTCTATGCGAAGACCGCAGAGCTCATAGAAATCTGCAAAGTCGCGTCGTCATACGGTGGCATCTACATCTCTCACCTGCGCAGCGAAGGAAACGGACTGCTCGAAGCCGTGGATGAATTGCTGCAGATTGCCAGGGAGGCGAACATTCCGACTGAAATATATCATCTGAAGCAGAGCGGGAAAGTGAATTGGGGAAAATTCGATGCATTGGTGACAAAGATCGAAGCAGCCCGATCTGCCGGAATGCAGATCACGGCGGATATGTACACTTACACTGCCGGAGCGACCGGACTTGATGCAGCGATGCCTCCCTGGGTGCAGGAGGGGGGATTGATCGAATGGGTCAAACGACTCAAGGATCCGTCTATCAGGCGAAAGGTCATGCAGGAAATGCGTACGCCGACGAAGGCCTGGGAAAACCTGATGCTTGCCGCGGGTTCGCCCGGCAAGGTGCTGCTCATCGGATTTCGTCAGGACAGTCTGAAGTATTTGACAGGCAAAACTCTTGCGGAAGTCGCGGCGATGCGGGGGAAATCTCCCGAGGAAACGGCTATGGACCTTGTCATTGACGACGACAGCCGGGTGGGAACGATCTACTTCCTCATGACGGAAGAGAATGTGAAAAAACAGATTGCACTTCCCTGGGTTGCCTTTGGGTCGGATGAAGGATCATTTGCTCCGGAAGGTCCCTTTCTGAAATCCAATCCTCATCCTCGGGCTTACGGCAATTTCGCACGGCTTCTTGGAAAATACGTCCGCGAAGAGAAGATCATTCCGCTCGAAGAAGCGATCCGAAGGCTGACCTCGCTTCCCGCGTCGAATCTCAAGATCCGCGACCGCGGCGTGCTTCGACCGGGCGCATTCGCCGATGTTGTGGTGTTTGATCCGGCGACAGTCGCCGACCACGCCACGTTTGATAATCCGCACCAGTATTCCACGGGCGTTGTGCATGTTTTCGTGAATGGCACGCAGGTCCTCAAAAACGGAGAACATACCGGTGCGAAACCGGGCATGGTGGTGCGAGGACCGGGATGGAAGAAAAGAGGACTTTAGGAAGATGCGGAAGAACAGATTGATCCAGCCTCAAAGGCACAAAGACACAAACGATCTGAATTCGAAGACCTTATTCTGAGAGAATTGGGCCGTTTCAAAAAGAACGACTTTGTGCCTTGGTGCCTTCGTGGCGAATCCTTTTACCTGGCATTAGCAATGGATCCCGGCTCCTTAATCATCATATCGATCCTCGTCTTCCTTGTCGCCGTACTCTATTCATCGGTCGGACACGGCGGAGCGTCCGGCTATCTGGCGGTCCTTTCACTCTT
>DOWV01000211.1:2994-18068 GCA_003519375.1 Bacteroidota bacterium | reverse complement strand
GTCGCTTACGTGAAGGCCGGTCACCTTTCGATGAAACTCGCCTGGCCGTTTCTTGCCCTTTCCATACCGGCAGCCTTTCTTGGCGGATTCATTCTTATCTCCGACAAGGCGTATTTCGTGCTGTTGGCACTTGCCCTTCTCGTCGCAGCATTCCGCCTCGCGATGAACGCCTCTGCAAAAGACGAGGCCGGTGAACATGCCGCCGTGAGCGTCCCGGTCTCCCTCGGTGTCGGGGCCGGCGTAGGATTTCTCTCGGGCATCGTCGGTGTTGGAGGAGGAATATTTTTAAGCCCGATCATGATCATCTTCAAGTGGGCAGGTACCAAGCGGACATCGGCCGTAGCCGCTCTCTTCATCGTGGTTAATTCGATCGCAGGATTGGCAGGCCGGATTCTCAAGGGGAGTTCCTTCGGGGGAGAATTCCTGCCCCTGATCGTCGTGGCGTTCCTGGGGGGGCTTCTGGGCTCGTACTACGGCGCGAATCGGTTTTCAGGCATTGTCCTGCGCCGCCTTCTCTCGATAGTCCTTCTCATCGCTGCTACGAAGTTGGTTCTCGCTCTCTTTTGAGCGCGCCACCTGCGTTTCTTTTCCTTCGCACAAAAAAAAGGCTATATTTCCCGGCATCGCGATGTCCTCGAAATCCGGACCTGTGGAATTCTGCGTCGTGGTGGAGGAAGTAAGATGAGAACCATCATTGTGTGTTTCGGGTTGCTTGCTGTCCTGGTCGTCGGCTGCAGCGGGACGGGTGAAGGGACTCGTATGACTTCTTCCCGCGAGATCCTGAATGCCGATGAGATCGCAAAGACCTCTGCGCTGAATGCTTATGACGCAGTCCGGATGCGACGGCCCGAATTTCTGGCGCCTCGGACGCGGAGGTTGCCTGATGCAACGACGCGGTCGGCAGTGCGTCCCGTTGTCTACCTCAACGAGGTGTACCACGGCGACGTGGAATCGTTGCGCCATATTCTTATCCGAGAAATCAAGGAAATCAGGTATCTCGACGCGGAGGAAGCGACGTTGATGTACGGATCAGACCATGTCGCCGGCGTCATCAATGTCACGACGAAGATTAACTAGCGCCGCTTCCAATAATTGTTATTGTGCTTCCGAAGTGGATCCGCGTCTTGGAAGCAGGCACTACTGCCTTTTTGAAGAGGCCCGAGAACAAATCACAAGATTTCTTTTGAGAAGTGGCACCAGCAGGCCGAAGGTGCTGTGGGGGCGACGCTGGCGAGTACTTTGGTTCCTAGAGATGCATCTGTAAGCGATAGCAGTGGTAACAACGGGCCGTAGTATACCTTGTCACAAGGGAGGGTAACTCTATGGAAATATTCATATTTGTCGCGGCACTTTTCATCCTCTTTCTGTGGGGCATTCGGATCGTTCGTCCAACGCACCGAGGGTTGATCGAGCGCATGGGAAAATACAATCGGTTAGCCAATCCGGGCTTCCATTGGATCATCCCCGTGATCGACAGGATGTTTCAGATCGATGTGACCGAGCAAATGGTCGATGCGGAGCCCCAGGAGATTATTACAAACGACAACCTCAACGCACGAGTTGACGCTCAGATCTATTTCAAGGTCAAGAGCGACGAGGAAAATGTCAAAGCGTCGACGTATAACGTCTACAATTACAGGTATCAGATCGTCAACCTCGCCAGGACGACACTGAGAAATATCATCGGCACGATGACGCTGAAATCTGCAAACAGCGAACGGGGCAGAATCAATTCGGACCTTCAGCGGACGCTTCGTGAAGAATCAGGCAAATGGGGCCTCGAGATTGTGCGTGCCGAGCTGAAGGAGATCGATCCGCCGAAGGATGTCCAGGAGACGATGAACAAAATCGTCAAGGCGGAAAACGAAAAGATCGCCGCCGTAGATTTTGCCACTGCGGCAGAGACGACTGCTGACGGCCTCAAGCGCGCGGAAATCAAAAAGGCTGAAGGGATCAAACAGGCGAGGATACTTGAAGCAGAAGGAGAGTCCGAAGCGATTCGGCTGGTGAACGAAGCAGCTGAGAAGTACTTCGTTGGCAATGCGCAGGTTCTGAGGCGGCTCGAGACTGTCGAGCGG
The DNA here is from genome assembly GCA_003519375.1 of Bacteroidota bacterium. Classification (GTDB taxonomy): domain Bacteria; phylum Bacteroidota; class Ignavibacteria; order UBA10030; family UBA10030; genus UBA9647. The sequence continues at coordinate 15,990 of DOWV01000211.1, read as the reverse complement.
TCGCTTGCCCAGAATGCGAAGGTCGTCATCCCGGGAGGCACCGAACTCGTAAACGTTATCGGCGAACTTGCCGGTGTGATGCCAGTAAAGGTCGGGAAGAAGTAGGCCTTGAAAAAACGCCCGCCTGGCGCTGTTGACGCTGTCCACGGGCGTCGGATCCTCTCACAAATCAGTGATATGCTGTGGCAGACACGAAGATCCTTGCTGTGAACGCGGGCAATCCCGAGCCAGAGGTCATCGAACAAGCGGCTGCTGTGCTCCGAGGTGGTGGGCTGGTAGGTTTTCCCACCGAGACGGTGTACGGTCTCGGCGCTGACGTTCTGAACCTCGATGCAGTCCGAAGTGTGTTCCGGGTCAAGGGACGCCCGGGCGACAATCCGCTCATCGTGCACGTCTCGGGTACGCGCCAGCTCGATGATGTTGTTGACGAAATTCCGGACAAAGGAAAGATGCTCGGGGAGGCGTTCTGGCCCGGTCCTTTGACCCTTGTTATGAAGCGCACAATACTGGTATCGGACCTCGTGACAGCCGGTCTTGATACCGTCGCGGTCCGGATGCCTGGTCACCCTGTCGCGCTGGCCCTTATCCGTGCGTTTGGCGAAGGAATCGTTGGCCCGAGTGCCAATCTTTCCGGCAGGCCGAGTCCGACAACTGCTCAACATGTGTACGACGATCTCCGCGGTCAGGTGGAAATTATTCTGGATGCCGGACCGACGACGATCGGGCTGGAGTCAACCGTGGTCGATGTGACGACTGAACCGCCGATGATCCTGCGTCTTGGCGGGTTGACGAAGGAGAGGATCGAGGAGGTAATAGGTCAGGTTGAAATCGACACTGCAGGGAGCAGAAATGCGCGCTCACCGGGCACAAGGTACCGGCACTATGCACCGCGTGCGCAGGTAATGTTGGTTCGACATGAGGATCGGGAGGGTTTTGCCGCCTTGCTGCAGGAGCAGCGGCAGTCGGGCAAGATAGTAGGATGTATCGTGCACTCACCTCTTCTTGCCAAGCTTGAGACGGGCGATTCCTTCCGCGTGCTGCCATCATCCATTGAAATCTTCGCCCGGCATCTCTTCAGGACTTTGCGCGAGCTCGACGCCCTGCGCGCTGAAGTCATCATCGTCGAGGGGGTGCCGGAACAGGGACTCGGGGCGACTGTCATGGATCGGTTGCGGCGGGCTTCAAACGGCTGAGTTGTTGCGTGCCCGGCTCCTTTTTTTCTGATGCTCTTTACACTTTTTTCCGCTATATTTCTGCCCGTTCACAATGCGACATCACGCCTCTCGTCATATCGGAATTATCGGAGAATTTGCCAAGCTTGATGTCGATCGCTCGGATCGAACGGGCATACCGGAAGCCATCCTGGCTGAAGGGAAGACGGTCGACCAGGTTGTCAGGACTCTTCAGCATATGGCCAAGGCTTCAGGAGTCGCTCTTGCGACGCGAGTGGATCCTGCCTGTGCGGATGCCATACGGCGTAAGCTGCGCTCGAATTTCAGCATCGATTGGAACGAGGCAGGACGCACCGTCGTCGTTCATAAAAAAGGTCTGAAACGGACTCGCACGGGCGGTCAGATTGCCGTGCTTGCAGCCGGGACGTCTGACATTCCTACCGCCGAGGAAGCCCGGGTCACTGCCGAAGTCATGGGCTGTAACGTCCTGGCGCGATATGATGTCGGTATCGCAGGCATCCACAGGCTCCTGGAGCCCCTTCGGGAAATTTTCTCGAATGAAGTCTCAGCCATCGTCGTTGTTGCCGGGATGGAAGGCGCCCTCCCGTCGGTCGTTCGTGGTCTCGTTGCAGTTCCCGTGATCGGTGTCCCGACGAGTACAGGGTACGGGTACGGCGGTCACGGACAGGGGGCACTCATGACGATGCTGCAATCGTGTGCGCCCGGTTTGACGGTTGTGAATATCGATAACGGTTTCGGCGCCGGAGCGACAGCGGCACTCATCGCCAACAGGGTTGCTGACGCCCGGTTGAAACGATCCTGATTCAGATCTTCTCCTTTCCTCCATCACTCACTCGAAGAAAAAAATCCTATGGCTTCCAGACGGAAAACAAGTGAGAAACGTCCTCTTGTCGCCATCATGCTCGGAAGTGCATCAGATTTGGAGCAGGTGGAACCTGCTCGTTCGACGCTGAGAGAGTTTGGCGTTCCGTGTGAACTCAGGGTCCTGTCCGCGCATCGAACGCCCGATCATGCTTTGAAGTATGCTGCAGAGGCGGAATCGCGGGGGATCGAAGTCATCATCGCTGCAGCAGGAGGAGCTGCACACCTGCCCGGTGTGGTAGCCGCCAAAACGCTTCTCCCCGTCATTGGCATACCGATCAAATCGAAAGCGCTGAATGGTCTCGATTCGCTCCTTTCGATCGTTCAAATGCCGGCAGGCATCCCGGTCGCCACCGTTGCGATTGACGGATCGGCAAATGCCGCTCTTCTGGCAGTGGCAATCATGGCCGGCAAGCATCCAGAGTTGCGCAAGAAGCTCAGAAAGTACCGCAAGACTCTGGAAGAAAAAGTACTCGGTGCAAAAGTCTAGCCAGTGTGCACAGTCGTTCAGTGTCGAATCCTCTTCCCGCACTGCCCTGGTGGATATTGGGACAAACTTCCACTCGGATCAGCTGAATTCCTGGTCACGCAGTCAACACCCAAAGTTCTGAAGGAGACTAGCATGTTGAGGAAAACCATCGGTCTGATTTCGCTCGTGATGATTGTTCTGCTGATCGCGGGGTGCGGCAAAACCAGGACTTCCATCACGCTGGCAGGATCGACTGCCTTCCAGCCATTTGCTGAGAAGTTGGCGGATCAATACATGAAGACAAACCGGAATGCATCAATCACGGTTCAGGGAGGCGGATCCGCAGTTGGTGTCCAGTCGGCAATCTCCGGGGCAGCGCAAATCGGCATGGCCGATTTGGTGGAATTACCCCCCGAAGCACAGCAACTGACTGCCACGATTGTTGCGAGGGATGGAATTGCTCTGGTGCTCAATCCCAACAACAAAGTAGCGAACCTCACGTTGCAGCAGGTGCGGGATGTTTTCAATGGCAAGATCAAGAATTGGAACGAGGTGGGCGGCGCGAATGCTCGGATAACTGTAGTTTCTCGCGAGGCCGGATCAGGCACCCGCTCATCATTTGAGCAGATCGTGAAAGAGATCTCTCTGGCCAAAGATGCGCTGATTCAAGATTCCAACGGGACCATCCGGGAGACTGTGTCGAACGATCCAAACGCGATTGGATATCTGTCGCACGGGCTCCTGAATGAGAAGATCAGGGCCATCAAGGTCGACGACCAGGAATGCACGACCGAGCTCATCATGGCAGGGACCTATAAACTTGTCAGGCCGATTTATCTCCTCGTCAAAGGTACTCCGGAGGGAGAGGCCAAGAATTTTATTGACTATATCTTGTCGTCGGAAGGCCAGAATACGCTCAAATCGAACGGATTGATACCCGCCAAGTGAACTGACATTCCCCATCAAGGTATTCGATGAGTCTGATCGGTGAAAAGGGAGTACGGAGAATCCTGTCGATAACGGCATTCTCTGCAATCTCCGCGCTGCTCCTCATCGCCCTCTTTATTCTCACTGAGGGATTGCCCTTCATTTTCCGCTACGGCCTCCACGATTTCCTCCTCGAGTCCGACTGGGATCCCCAGACCGGGAAGTTCGGCATCTTCCCGATGGTGGCCGCTTCGCTTTGGGTTACATTTGGCGCGATGGTTGTTGGGGCACCACTGGGTGTCGCTGGGGCGATTTTTCTCAGCGAGTTCGTTCCCAAATCAGTGATGCGAGTAGTCAAACCGACGATTGAGCTCCTCGCCGCCATCCCTTCGGTTGTCTACGGCTTCATCGGTGTTATGGTCCTTGCGCCCCTGATCCGAACTCAACTGGGAGGACCAGGTCTTTCACTCCTCGCCGCCTCCATCATCCTTGGGATCATGATTCTCCCGACCGTCATCAGCATCTCGATCGACTCGATTCAAGCAGTCCCTCAATCGTACCGCGAAGGATCACTGGCCCTTGGAGCTACAACCTGGCAGACGATCCATATGGTGACTGTCAAAGCGGCGAAATCCGGGATCATCGCGAGCATCATCCTGGGGATGGGCCGGGCGATAGGAGAGACAATGGCCGTGATCATGGTCGCCGGCAACTCTGTCAGAATCCCTGAGTCACCATTGGATTCTGTGCGGTCGCTCACCGCAAACATCGCGCTGGAAATGAGCTATGCCACAGGGCTTCATCGACAGGCCCTCTTCGCCACCGGAGTGATTCTCTTTGTCGGGATCATCATCCTCAATTCGATCGCAATCGTTGCATTGCGGAAAAGGGTGTACAAGAAATGAGGATACGGCCGAGATACACACAATGGCTCGCCGTCACGATCCTGGGAGGAGCGACAATACTGACGCTGGCCGTTCTGGTTTTCATTATTGTTTTCGTACTCGAAAAAGGCCTTCCCGTTGTGAACTTTGGGTTTCTCTTTACCAATGCGGAGGATATGGGACGGGCGGGCGGGATCTTCACGACTTTGATTGGCACAATTGTCCTGCCTCTGCTGGCCATTATTGTGGCCGCTCCTCTCGGAATCAGCACCGCCGTCTATCTGACAGAATATACGGTTGAAACCAGGGCTACCAAGATTATACGGTTCGGCACAGATTGTCTTGCCGGCATCCCTTCAATTATCTTCGGACTGTTTGGCTTCATCTTCTTCGTCACAACTCTTGGTCTGGGTTGGTCCATCCTGTCCGGCGGACTGACCTTAGCTGTAATGATACTTCCGACGATCATCCGGACTACTGAAGAAGCGGTCAAGGCCGTTCCAAAATCCTACCGTCAGGTCAGCTTCTCACTGGGGGCGACCCGATGGCAAACGGTCAAAAGGGTCATTTTGCCCAATGCGTTGCCGGGAATTCTCACAGGAATCATGCTGGGAATCGGTCGTTCGATCGGCGAGACGGCTGCAGTCATCTTCACCGCCGGTTCGTCTCTTCGCATGCCGAGCTCGGTCTTCGATTCGACCCGCACGATGGCAGTGCATTTTTATATTCTCGCGCGGGAGGGAATATCCTCTGAGAATGCCTACGGCACAGCGGCGACTCTCATTATCGCCGTTCTTGCCATCAACCTGACCGCCTACTGGATGATGGGCCGTTTCATTGCCAAACGATCTTGAATCCCAAAGAGTGTGCATGGATGCTAAGTTCGACATACAGGATCTGAATGTGTATTGGGACGGGAACCTTTTGCTGAAAAAGGTCACCCTCAGGATACCGTCTTGTCAGATTCTCGGCGTCATCGGTCCTGCGGGATCAGGGAAGACCACGTTTATCAGATCGCTGGACCGGATGAATGAACTGGAGCCAGGCTTCAAAATGGAAGGGCGGATCCTGCTCGACGGTGAAGACATCTATGCACCGGGTTATGATGCCGTGACGTTACGCAAGAAAGTGGGAATGGTCTTTGCGCTGCCCGTCGCATTACCCATGAGCATCTACGAGAATATTGTCTATGGTCCCAGATTGGCCGGCATTCGAAACCACGATCAGCTCGGCGGGCTCGTTGAACAAAGCCTGCAAGCAGCTTTCATGTGGGACGAGGTCAAGGACCGGTTGGAGATGTCGGGGCTTCGGCTCTCGGGGGGACAACAACAACGACTCTGTCTGGCGAGGGTCCTCGCCATGGAACCCGAAGTGATCCTCCTTGACGAGCCATGCTCGGGGCTCGATCCGATTTCAACCGCCAAGATTGAGGAAGCATTGACCGCGCTCAAGAAGAAATACACGATCATACTCGTGACGAACAATACAAAACAGGCGGCGAGGATTGCCGATCAAACCGCATTCTTTCTCATGGGAGAACTGATTGAGATCGGACCGACCGATCGTATTTTTACTGCCCCCATCCACAAACAGACGGATGACTACGTCACCGGGAGGTTCGGGTGATGATGGTTGCATACCAGGGCGCAAACGCAGTTTCCAACAAGATCGAAATCAATTCTCTGGATCTCTTCTACGGCAAGTTCCAGGCGTTGAAGACGGTCGGCATGTCCATGCGGGAGAACATGATCACCGCGCTGATCGGGCCATCGGGCTGCGGAAAATCGACACTACTTCGTTGTCTCAATCGGATGAACGATTTGATACCGGGTGTTCAGGTGAAGGGGAATGTGCGCCTGGATGGAGCGGATATCTATGATTCTTCAATCGAAGTCGCAGAATTGAGGAAACGCGTGGGAATGGTCTTCCAGCGGCCGAATCCCTTTCCGCTCACTGTCTTTGCGAATGTCGTTTATGGACTGAAGGTCGCCGGCATCCGAAACTCGTCACGGCTCAAGGAAATCGCCGAGCAGAGCCTCAGGGCGGCATGGTTGTGGGACCTTCTGAAAGACAAGCTGGATCACCCTGCTCTGGACCTTCCGCTCGACCAACAGCAAAGACTGTGCATAGCAAGACTGCTGGCGGTTCAGCCGGAAGTGATCTTGATGGATGAGCCGTGTTCAGCTCTTGACCCGATCGCAACCATGAAGGTCGAAGAGCTGATGATGGAACTGAAGAAGAAATATACGATCGTCATCGTGACGCATAACATGCAGCAAGCGGCCAGAGTTTCGGACTTCACTGGATATATGCTTCTCGGTGAAATGATTGAGTTCGGTGTGACGAACGATGTCTTTACCAAGCCCACAAAGAAGTTGACGGAAGATTATATCACCGGCAAATATGGTTGAGAACAGAAGTCACGACGGTACGGCATTTTTTTTCAAACGGGAGTGCTATGGACAAGAGACACTTTGACGTTGAATTGGACCAGCTAAGGCATAAGCTGGTCATGATGGCAACAAAAGTCGAAATCCTCATCAATTATTCGATAGAAGCCATCCGGAAGAGGGATGCGGCTGTGGTTGGAACCGCCACGGCGATGGACAAAGAAATCGATCAGATGGAAATCGACATCGAGGAGGCGGCAATATCCCTGATTGCACGGCACCAGCCCGCGGCCGGGGACCTGAGATTTCTGGTGGGCGCAATCAAGATCAACAATGACCTGGAGCGCATCGGTGATCACGGCGTCAACATTGCCCAGAGCGCCGCCCTCCTGGCAGGCCGACCCGCTGTCAAGGTGCTGGCCGATATTCCGTGGATGGCAGGCCTCGCGGTCAGCATGTTGAAGGACAGCCTCGACAGTTTCATCTCTGCCAATCCGGAGAAAGCCCGCGAAGTGTGTACTCGCGATGACCAGGTGGACGATTTGAAGGATCAGATCCTGAGCATTGTGTTAACCTTCATGATGGAAAATCCCGGTTTTATCTCCGAGGGGATGACCCTCATCCTGGTGGCTCGTAATCTCGAACGCATCGCCGATCTCGCGACCGACATTTCCGAGGAGGCCATCTACATCCACCAGGGAAAAGTTATCAAGCACGGGGCGGAACAACAGTCGGAAGAAGGGGAAGCGACTCGTTGAAAAGGTCCGTCGAGCCGATTCCGTGTTTTGCACTCTCGTGTGCCGTGCAGCGCTAGAACCGGTGTTTTGTTTGAAGAAAAGTACGCCAAAGCCCCGGCAATCCTGCCGCCGAATGAGCCCGATCAAGCCCTGGCTGAAGGCAACAATCGAATCACTTCTGATGCGGTCGTTTAGTAACAAGTAAGTTTCTTCTAACGCTGGCCAATGAGTTGGTACCTATCTAAATGAACAAACCGAATGGACTCCGACAATGAAAATCAACAAGATGATACAAAGGATGCTACCTCATGATGACTCGTTCTACAAGTTCTTCGAGGCAGCATCACAGAACCTGGTGAATGCCGCAGATCTCATGAAAGAGATCGTCCTCGCGAAGGAGGGATCGGTCCGGGACAAACTCATCATGCAGATCAAGGAGTTAGAGCACCATGGCGACAGTCTGACACACCAGATTTTTTCTGAACTCAATTCGACGTTTGTCACTCCATTCGACCGGGAGGACATACATCAGCTCACTTCTGCACTCGATGATGTCATGGATCACATGGACGGCGCCGCAAGCCGGATATCGCTTTATAAGATCAAGAAGTGCCCCAAGTCGGTTCTCACTCTGGTGGACATACTCCAGCTCTCGATCGCTGAGCTCCATCGGGGGGTAGAAATGCTGCCGGATCTGGATAAGAAGAACGAGCTGCAACGGGTGTTTCAGAAAGTCAACGAGTACGAAAACACTGCCGACACGATTTTCGAAAGAGGGGTCGCTGACCTCTTCGAGAAAGAGCGAAACGCAATCCAGGTGATCAAGTTGAAGGAGATTCTTGTGGGACTGGAGACTGCCACAGACAAGTGCGAAGATGCCGCAAATGTGTTGGAAGGCATTTACATCAAGCACGCATAACAGACTGTAGTCATCCCCCCAAGGCATCCCAAGCTTCGTGCGGGCGATTCGATGGTGCGTGGAGACTGCATGACTCTGGGTGCGTAAACTGAGCAAAGAAAACTATGGCATTGATCATCATCCTCGTATTTGTCGCTTTGGCGTTCGATTTCCTCAATGGCATGAACGACGCCGCCAATTCGATTTCCACCGTCGTATCGACAAGAGTGCTCACGCCTCGAATCGCCGTTGCCTGGGCGGCCTTTTTCAATTTCGTTGCGGCATTCGGATTTGGTGTCGCGGTCGCAAAGACCATCGGCAAAGGGATTGTAGATCCAGCCGTGGTTACTCAGGGCCTCATCGCTTCTGCTTTGCTGGGCGCAATCGTCTGGACCCATCTATGCACTCGGTTTGGTTTGCCGATAAGCGTTTCGCATTCGCTTATCGGAGGACTTGTGGGAGCGACAATCATCAAAGCGGGGATTGGTCCTCTGAACATCCCTGGACTGTTGAAAGTCGCCGCGTTCATTTTTCTTTCTCCCATCGTCGGGCTCATCGCAGCGCTTCTCCTTATGGTGCTTGTGACGTGGTGCTTTCGTCGCTCTTCCCCGACGAAGGTGAAACGCGTCTTCAAGGTAGGCCAGCTGCTCTCCTCGGCGGCATATAGCCTGGGGCATGGGACGAACGATGCTCAAAAGACGATGGGTATCATTTCTATTCTCCTTTTCTCATCACAAATCGATCTACCTGGCTGGATGTATGACAAATCAGAAGGTTTCTATGTCCCAGTCTGGGTGATCCTCTCAGCCCATACTGCGATCGGACTTGGAACTCTCACCGGCGGGTGGAAAGTCATTCGAACGATGGGAATGAGGCTCACACATTTGCAGCCCGTCGGCGGGTTCTGTGCTGAAACGGGCGGCGCATTCGTCCTGCTCGGCACAGCAATTTTCGGAATTCCTGTCAGCACAACGCACACGATCGCTGGTGCTATCATGGGTGTCGGCGCAACTCGCAGAATATCGGCAGTGCGCTGGGGTATCGCCGGGAAAATCGTTATCGCCTGGATCCTCACCATCCCGGCATCGGCCATCGTCGCGGCGATTTGCTATGAATTCGTCGGGCGATGGTTGTGACGCGGCGGGACTCCTTAGAAATCCGCGCACGAGTGTCAATCTTCCTTATTTTTTCCTGACGATAAAGGCCGATTCCAATTCCTGGGAATCACCGCCCTGGCTCCTTCTGGTCGATTGTTGCATCTTTCCGCGCGAATCACCTACTTGTACGTGAACGCAATGAGGGCTACCTCCCGTTTTCGACGTGTAGGGGTCTCTGCATGGTCATCTGGCATAACACAGTCGATGCTTCGCGCATCCCGGAGTACGTGAGTGCCGGACAGGAAGTCGAGTTGTGGATCGGGACCTACCCGATAGAGGGAGGGCAATCTGTTTGGCTGGAGATCACGTTGTATACGGCTGACGGGAGGGAACTCTTCTGCAAGATGCCGGCCCAATGGCAGTCGAACAGCGAGCAGCGGAACAACTCCTATTGGAAGATGGACCTCGGAGTATTCAATTCCGGAGATCGGGTTGAGTATCGCGTCTACGGAAGCAAAGATGACGAACTCGTGTCGTGTAACGATACGTATTCGTTTGAGGTGAGCTGAAGTAATCCCGCCTGAACCACTACCCCTTCTGTTTCTTCCCCGGCGAATAACGGACGATATCGGCACGCTCGATCGTTACCATGCCGCCGGATCCTGACTTCTCGAACAAATCGTCAACAGACGGCAGAAACTCCTTGATTTTGTCCTCGGCGTCGACGATTTCAACGACAATCGGGAGGTCCTCCGAGAGCCGGAGAATTTTCGCCGTGTGAATCACGCGGCTGTTGGCCCCGAAGCCCTCAATCCCCCGCAGAACGGTGGCGCCTGCCAGGCCGTTTTTTTTTGCTGACTCCACGAGAACCTCGTACAGCGGCCGGTGGTCAACCTTGTCCGACTCTCCAAGAAAGATCCGAAGAAGTTTTCCCTCACCCGCGAGTTTCATGGTTCCAGCTCCTTCCGGCTAGAGAGTCCTGCCGGCAATCAGTCCTAACCAGGTTCCCGAAAGACAGCAAAGGACGCTCGCAAAAACGTTCAAGGATGCATAGGCGAATTCTCCATCCTTGAGCATCGCGATAGTTTCGTAACTGAAACTTGAAAAGGTGGTGAACCCTCCGAGGATGCCGATGGTCAGAAACACCCGAAGCGATGGGTGGGACAGGAACCGCTCCTCCATCGAACCCATGATCAGGCCAATGACGAAGCAGCCGAGGATATTGACGGCCAGGGTGCCGTAGGGAAACGCGCTCCCCAGGCGTTCGTGTACCAGCCCGGACATCCAATACCTCGTCGCTGCACCAATTCCGCCCCCGAGAAAAACCAGCAAGTAGCTTTGCACCCCATCCTCCCGCTATCATCTTCCGTCGAAGAGAAGTTCTAAAGCCAACCTGAATCTTTGTACCATTCGATCGTTTTTTGCAATCCCTCGTCCATTGTCACGTGGGTCTGGTAGCCCGTGTCTTTGTGGAATTTTCCGGGATCGCACACCCAGTAGGGCTGAAGCATATCCCGTGCCTTCTCGATATTCAGTGTCGCCGGGGAGGACGAAAATGACGTCAGGATTTCCGATATCCCTGCCATGGCATAGAGGAGAAACGACGGTAAACGGACGCGAATGGTCCGCCGTCCGAGAATTCGCGCCGCGGATTCAAGGATCTCCATCAACGTGTAGATTTTCGGATCCGAAACGAAGTATGTTTCACCGGTTGTCTTGTCGCTGAGGGCGGCGTCGACAATGGCCCGCGCGAGATCAGGTCCGTAAATCATACTGAGACGCTTGTGGTGCGTCCCGAAGACCGGCTCTATGCCTTTGTTGATCCATTGAAAGATTTGTAGTATGTCGGCGTCTCTCGGGCCGTAGACAGCAGGAGGACGAAGGATGGCGATGGGAATTTTCTTTGCGTAGAGTTGGCAAACCGTCTCCGCTTCAAGTTTTGAAACACCGTACGTGGTGATGGGTGTGCCCGGTGAGTCTTCGCGGAGCGGTGTGCCATCAAGACTGGGTCCGGCGGCGGCAAGGCTGCTCAGATACGTGACCTTCTTGAGTCGCGGATTGTCAGATGCAGCTTCGAGGAGATTTTTCGTTGCCAGGACGTTGCCGTCGTGATACTCGGCCGGCTTTTTGGCCTTCGTAACGCCGGCAATATGAAGCACGTAGTCGACGTCTCTGAGAGCCGGCTTGAGGGAGTCGATGCTGTAGTAACTCCCACGGACGATCTCGATGGGAAGCTTGCCGATCCAGCCAAGGTCGGGCCTGCTGTAGCGGACCAGGCAGCGCACATTGAAACCGCGCTGGAGCAGGAGTTCAATTGTATGACTTCCGACGAAACCCGTACCGCCGGTGACCAGGATTGTCTGAATACCTGTTTCCTTTCAAAATCGAAGGGTTTCGTTGACTTTCGACGCTTATTGAAGTATATTCAAAAAAGTTCGGATTAGCAAAAACACTCCTTTTCTCACCTTTTCACTTCACACTGACAGAGGATTCCTTGGACCTATTTGACAAGTGTAAGGCTTTTACGCGCGCGGACGAGACGAAGGCGCTTGGATTGTACCCCTATTTCCACGCAATCGAGGAAAGTGAAGGACCGGTCGTTCAGATCGAAGGCCGGAAGATCGTCATGGCAGGCTCAAACAACTATCTTGGTCTCACGGCACACCCCAAGGTGAAGGAAGCTGCCATTAAAGCCGTTCAGAAGTACGGTACCGGATGTTCAGGATCGCGCTACCTTACGGGGACGCTCGATTTGCACGTGGAACTTGAACGCCGTCTGGCGCTCTTCATGGGAAAGGAAGACTGCCTCCTTTACAGCACCGGATTTCAAACTGCCCAGGGAATCATTCCGACCCTCGTGCAACCCGGAGAATATGTCGTCTCCGACAAAGACAACCATGCGTGTATCGTTGCCGGAAACCTGATCGCGAATGGTGCCGGTACGATGGTCGATAAAAACTCGCAGGTCGTTATCCGCTACAAGCACAACGATATGAAGCACATGGAGACGGTCATTTCGCAGCTCCCTCTCGACGTGCCAAAACTGATTGTATCAGACGGAGTGTTTAGTACCTCGGGCGAGATTCTCGATCTGCCCGGCCTCGTGAAGGTCGCGAAGAAGTACAACGCACGCATCCTGGTGGACGATGCCCACGCGGTCGGCGTTATCGGCAAGGGCGGACGTGGCACGGCAAGTCATTTCGGCCTCGAGAAGGAAACCGACTTGACGATGGGGACTTTCAGCAAGACCTTTGCATCGCTCGGGGGATTTGTTGTCGGAGACCGCTCGGTCATCAACTATCTCAAACATCACGCTCCGGCGTTGATCTTCAGCGCGAGTCCGACACCTGCCTCCGTTGCCTCGGCACTCGCGGCGCTTGATGTTCTCGAAGCAGAACCGTGGCGAATCGACAAGCTCATGCAAAACGCCCGCAAAATGCGGAAGGGATTCAAAGAGATGGGGTACCGCGTCATCGAACATGACTCCGCTGTCGTCCCTGTGATCATCGGAGACACCGAAAAAGTCCTCATGATGTGGCG
>DOWV01000211.1:0-2893 GCA_003519375.1 Bacteroidota bacterium | reverse complement strand
ATTGTTTGACGCGGGGGTGTTCGTGAACGCGTTCATCCGTCCGGGCGTGCCGCCGGGACTTGAGATGCTTCGCACGAGTTACATGGCGACGCATGAGGACGTCCACCTGGACAAGATCTTGAACGTCTTCTCCGAAGTTGGAAAGAAAATGGGTGTGATCAGCTAGTTGCCGGTATGATCATCATGCCATCTCCTTAAGGACCTCAGAAGCCGCTGCGTTATACGTGGCGGCTCTTTTGTTTTGCGCGTCATCACCTTCCTGCCACATTCCCGGGGCGCATGCATGAGCACAATACTTGTTGAACCGATTCACACACGAGCGGAGCGAGAGCTCTTCATCAAATTTCTGTGGAAGATCTACGAGGGGAATCCGTACTGGGTGCCGCCGCTGCTCATGGACCGGCGAAAACTGATGGACCGGAAGAAGAACCCCTTCTATCAGCACGCAGACGCAGAGTTCTATCTGGCGCGCCGCGACGGAGAGATCGTCGGGAGAATCGCCGCCATCGTAAATCACAACCACAACAAGGAACACAACGAGAACATCGGGTTCTTTGGCTTCTTCGAATGCATCAATGATCAAACCGTGGCAAATGCCCTGTTTGATACGGCGAGCAGCTATCTGAAGTCGAAAGGCGTGACCGCGATGCGCGGACCGGCGAACCCGTCTGTCAACGATGAGTATGGCTTGTTGACGGAGGGATTCAGCGAACGTCCCACGGTTCTCTTGACCTACAATCCCGAATACTATGTGAAGCTCGTCGAAGGTTATGGCTTCGTGAAAGCGAAGGAATTGTATTCCTATTTTCTGAAGCAGGAAACGGTCTATACCGAGAGGTTCAACAGGGCGAATGCTCTCGTAAAAGCCCGCAACAGCCTCACCGTCCGTCATATGAACATGAAGAACTTCCACGCCGATGTCGAGATTGTGAAACATCTCTACAACGCGGCGTGGGCAAAAAACTGGGGTGCAGTTCCCATGACTGATGCGGAAATCGACTCGCTGGCCGCGGATCTGAAGCCGATCGTCAGGCCGGAGCTCGTACTCTTTGCGGAATCGAAGGGGAAACCGATTGGATTCGGCCTCTCGCTTCCCGATATCAATACAGCGCTTTGGTACAACAAGAAAGGGCGTTTGCTTCCAGGATTGTTTCAGTTGTTTTTCCGCAAGAAAGAAATTAATTTGGTTCGCGTCATCGTGCTTGGTGTCCTTCCCGAATACGTGAATTCAGGCGCGGCCGGCGTTCTCTTCTATGAGACTGCAGTCGCCGCGAAAAAGCTCGGCTACGCGTACGGTGAAGCAAGCTGGGTGCTGGAAGACAACGTCCGCATGGTCAAATCCGCTGAAGCGATGAATGGCAAGATTACCAGGCGCTACCGCATCTACGACAAGCCGATCTAAGCGCTATGCCTGTACGCACTGACCTGACTGGAAATTCCGATGCCGATTAATAAAGTCGAAAAAATCTGGATGAACGGAGCGCTCGTGAACTGGGACGACGCGAAAGTGCACGTGCTCACGCACGCCATGCACTATGGCTCGAGCTGGTTCGAAGGAATCCGGTGTTATGAAACGAAACGGGGCTCGGCGATCTTCCGCCATGACGCCCATCTGCAAAGGTTGATCGAATCAGCGAAAATGTACCGCTCTGCGGTGCCCTACACGATAAAGCAATTGCAGGAAGCCGTGAAGGAAACTATCCGCGTCAACGGCATGAAATCGTGCTACATCCGCCCGCTGGCGTACCGGGGATACGGAGAGGTGGGAGTATTTCCCCTGGGCTGTCCCGTTGAGGTCATGATCGCCGTGTGGAACTGGGGAGCGTACCTGGGGAGCGAGGCGCTCGATCGCGGCATCGACGTTTGTGTCTCATCGTGGAACCGGCCGGCGCCCAACACACTGCCGACGATGTCGAAGGCAGGCGGGAATTATCTGAGCTCCCAGCTGATCAAGATGGAGGCCGTCGCGGACGGCTACGCTGAAGGGATCGCGCTCGACACCGCCGGATACATCAGCGAAGGAAGCGGCGAGAATATTTTCATCGTTCGTGACGGCATCGTCTACACGCCGCCGCTGATTTCCGCGATTCTTCCCGGGATCACGCGTTCTTCCGTCTTCAAGCTCATGGAGTCCGCACGAATACGGATCGTGGAAGGCCTCATCCCACGGGAAATGTTGTACATCGCTGATGAGGTGTTCTTCACGGGAACGGCGGCTGAAATCACGCCGATCCGATCGGTGGATAAGATGAATGTCGGAGACGGGAAACCGGGTCCGGTGACCAAAAAGTTGCAGGAGATGTTCTACGATGTCGTGCGAAATGGGAACGATACGTATCAATGGCTGGATTTTGTTTACGACTGACGGAGAGTTCTCGTGTCACAATCAACGAGTGGTAGTGCGCTCTGGAAGAATCTCTTTTCCGGAAAAAGCGTTCAGGAAGGCAGCACCGAGGCGGTACTGAGCAAGGTCCCTGCATTTGCGGACCTGTCGACCCGTGAACTCCGCGGCGTTGCCGCCATCGTGCACAAGAGGGAATACAAGGCGGGTGAACCGGTGTTCTATCAGGGCGACCCGGGCCTGGGAATGTACATCATCCAGGAGGGAGAGGTCTCCATCCGTATCGCAGAACACGAGGGAGAAGATAAGGAGCTCGCCGTGCTCGCGGAAGGCGACTTTTTCGGAGAGCTGGCGCTTCTCGACGAATCGCCGCGGTCTGCCTCGGCTGTCTGTCACACGGATTGTTCCCTCATCGGGTTCTTTCGAACCGATCTGTTCGAGCTCATTGAGCAGAAAACCGACCTTGGCATCAAGATCGTGCTCAAACTTGCCGAAATCCTGGCTCTCCGTTTACGGAAGACCGACAAAGAACTTTCGAAAGTGCGGGGCCAG
>DOWV01000189.1 GCA_003519375.1 Bacteroidota bacterium | reverse complement strand
CGCTCGCCGCAGACGAACCGCCCGATGTATTCCTTCTCGACTCAAAGCTCATCCCCACCTTCACGAACAAGAGGATCCTTCTCGATCTTCGGCCGCTTGCACTCCAATTGAACATTGACACCACCCAATGGTTCTCCAACGCGGTTCAGATTGCTCAGCGCGGGAATGCCCTTTATGCGTTTCCAAAGGGCTTCACGCCGTTGATGATCTTCTATAATAAGGAACTGTTTGACCGGGCAGGGATCTCCTACCCCGGCAACGATTGGACCTGGGGTGACTTCCTCTCGATCGCACAGAAACTGACGAGGGATCTGGACGGCGACGGCACAACCGATCAATTCGGAGCGTCTTTTTCAAACTACTTCTACTTTTGGATCACGTGGGTTTGGTCGGCAGGCGGCGATGTCCTTGATCCACAAGGAATGCGGGCGACCGGAACGCTTAATTCTCCGTCGACCGAAGAGGCACTGACATTCCTTATTGATCTTCAGAAGCGCCATAAGGTCGCGCCCAATACCGGCAGCTGGGTACAATCTGAGAAGACCGGCATCAACGTTCAGCTTTTCATGAACGGCAAAATCGCCATGATCCTCGATGGTCACTGGCGGCTGCCGAGGTTGCTGCGGCAGATCGAGGACGGGAAACTGAAGCTCGGCGTGGTGTCACTCCCCCGCCGGCACGGCAGCAAGCGCGTGAATGTGATGTACGAATCGGGCTGGAGCGTTCCGGCAAACACGAAACATCCAAAAGAGGCAGTCCTCCTCGCGGCCTTCATGGCCGGCGAAACGGCAAACAGGCTGCGCGCTGCCCGAAGGCTTGAGATCCCGTCGGTGCGCAAGGTGGCGGAAGAGCTCATTGCCGATGATACGCTCGGACTTGAACGCGCCTTTGTCTCGGAGGTACCGTATTGCCGACAGCCGTGGGGTTCTATCGTTGAGCGCTTCAGCGAAATCGAATGGACCTTGCAGGATGCGGTGGATGAAGTGATGATCGGCAATCAGCCGATGCATGAGACCATGACGGAGTACGCGGCGCGCATCGACCGCCAGCTTGCCGGCATCCGGGAGCACGAGGCTCTTGCCTTCAAACCCCTCCGGCAGCATTCGGAGATCCTTGAGTTCCTGCTGGCCGTCGGTGCCATCGTACTCCTCCTCAGTGCCATTCTCTATGCGAGAGCCACAGCACGGGAAAAGCAATCAACGAAGACGGCATTGAGTTTTCTGGCCCCCTCACTGCTTCATCTCACCGTGTTCGTCTTCACGCCGATCATTTTTGCCGCTTACTTGAGCCTGCATCGATGGGATGTCGTCGTCGCCGACAAACCATTCGTGGGCTTGGGAAACTTCAAAGAAATGGCCTCGGATCCCAACTTTTGGAATGCATTGAAAAACACGTTCTATTACATCCTCAATGTGCCGATCGGTATGATCATTTCGCTCGGCATCGCCCTGGTGATGAACCACCGGTTGAAGGGAGTGACATTTCTGAGGGCGCTCTATTTTTTGCCGAGCGTCACGTCCTTCGTGGCCATCGCACTCGTATGGATGTGGATCTATCACCCCACCTTCGGGGCCGCCAACGCCCTCCTCGGACTCGTCGGGCTGGGTCCGCTTCAGTGGCTCAACGCCACAGAGACGGCGATGCTCTCGGTAATCATCTTTTCTGTCTGGCTCGGCCTCGGCTACCAGATGGTCATATTCCTTGCCGGGCTTCAGGGTATTCCCGAACATCTCCTGGACGCAGCTCGCATCGACGGAGCCACACCCTGGCAACGATTCTGGAGAGTGACCTTCCCGCTCCTGAAACCCACGACGTTTTTCATCCTGGTCACCTCGTTGATCAGCTCGTTTCAGGTATTCACATCGATCTATGTCATGACTGCCGGCGGCCCCGTCCGGAGCACAGATGTCATCGTCTACCACATTTACCAGGCGGCGTGGGAAGAGCTGCGGATGGGGTATGCATCAGCGATGGCTTGGGTTCTCTTCGTCATTATTGTTATTATCACATGGATACAATTCAGACTGATGGGACGCGAGGTTGACTACAGCTAGTGCCGCTTCCAATAATTGTTATTGTGTTTCCGAAGTGGATCCGCGTCTTGGAAGCAGGCACTACTGCCTTATTGAAGAGGCCCGAGAACAAATCACAAGATTTCTTTTGAGAAGTGGCACTAGGATTCAGAAACTCGGAGGAATACTATGAGCTCAAAAACCATTCGGAGAATCGCCATCAACACCGGCGGCGGCGATGCTCCTGGTCTCAACGCCGTGATTCGCGCGGCAACAACCGCTGCGCTTAACCGAGGCTGGGAATGCGTAGGCATCAGAGACGGATACAACGGATTGCTCATGCCGGAGCAGTATCCCGACGGAGGCCTTCTCCCTCTCACGCGCGTCAGCGTCAGAGGAATTACACACCTGGGAGGAACCATCCTTGGCACGACCAACAAAGGTAATCCTCTGAAGTACCCAACCAAGGGGAAGGATGGAAAGCTGTACGAAAAAGACCGGAGTGACGAGCTGATTCGTATGTTCCGGAAGGCCAAGATCGATGCGCTCATCTCCATCGGAGGAGATGGTTCACTCACGATCTCGAACGCTCTTGCTCAGAAGGGGCTTCGGGTAGTGGGTGTTCCCAAGACAATCGACAATGACCTTGAGAGGACTGTGATCACATTCGGTTTTGACACGGCCGTGTCATTCGCCACTATGTGTCTTGACCGACTCCACTCCACCGCCGAAGCTCACCAGCGCGTGATCGTCGTGGAGATGATGGGGAGATACGCCGGCTGGATTGCTCTCAACAGCGGCATATCCGGGACCGCCGATGTTATTCTGATACCTGAAATTCCGTACGACATGAAAAAAGTCGCAGCGAAAATCCAGGAGCGATATTCACAAGGTAGGAGATTTGCGATCGTTGTTGTCGCAGAGGGAGCCATACCAAAGGGCGGCACCCATTTCGTGAAGTCCACTGAGGTCGGACGCGCCGAGCGCCTGGGAGGAATCGGAGACCGGATCACGCAAGATATTCAGGAAGCGACGGGTCGGGAATCACGCTGTGTCGTCCTGGGGCATCTCCTCCGCGGGGGTACGCCAACGACGTTCGATCGTTTGATCTCACTCCGATTCGGAGCCGCGGCCATCCGAGCGCTCGCAGATGGAAAATCCGGTGTGATGGTCGCCCTTGATCCTCCCACCGTGCGCTATGTTCCTCTGGCAATGGCAACCCGCCGTATGAAGTGCGTTCCGCTCGACTGCGACACGATGCTCACGGCGCGTGATCTTGGGATTAGCTTCGGAGACTGACACATGATGCTCATTCGAAATACTCTGATCCTCGTTGTGTGTCTCATCGCATACGATCTTGCCCTCGGACAGAAGGTCGAGCGGCTTTTCTACATAGTCGACAACGAGAAATGTTTTGAGAGTTTTACGGCCAATATTGGTTCCATCGACATCGTCGGACCACAGGCCTACAAATTCGACGCACACGGGATTCTCTGGGGAACCGTTGACAAGAGAATTCTTGATCTGGCATCACGGCACCAGGTCAAAGTCATGCCTCTCCTGGTCAATGCCGGATTCGATCAGCCCGCCTTCCATTCGTTGCTTACGGACTCCACCGCGAGAGCGCGGGCCATCGCCGGTATGCTCAGGGTATGCCGCGAGAACAAGTTCTACGGACTGCAATTCGATTTCGAGAATATCCATATTCGCGATCGCGATCTCTATACGGAGTTTTATCGTCAAGCTGCAAAAGCTCTTCACGCAGCGGGATTCGCGATAAGCATTGCTGTCGTTCCGCGCGTAGGCGACATCATCGGACCAACAGAGTATCACAAGTGGATCTATGAGTACTGGCGGGGAGCGTACGACTACAAAGCACTCGGAGAGATTGGAGACTTCATTTCCTTGATGACCTACGATCAACATACGTACCGAACAACCCCGGGTCCGGTAGCGGGCTTCCGATGGATGGAGGCGGTCATTCGTTTCGTACTGCCGCAGGTTCCGGCATCGAAGATCTCCCTCGGAATCCCGTTCTATTCTTATCGATGGCAGCCCTCCTACCAGAACAACCAGCCTCATGTCTGGGGCCGGAGCCTCGACTATCTGGAAGCCCGCGGCCTCGCCGATCGGTTCGGGAGCCCATGGCATTGGGATGAGCAGGACAAAGTATCGTTCACGTACTATCCGAATGACTATATCAACGAGTTTCTGTTTCTGGAAGATGCCCGTTCCTTCGCGGCAAAGTTCGAGCTCGTGAAGAAATACGGATTCAGAGGGATTTCCGTGTGGAGACTTGGGCACGAGGATCCGAAGGTGTGGGAAAAGATCGGGAGCTCGACAAGGTGAGCGTATCCGGGAAAACAATGTCGAGCGTGCGCACAATCGCTCTTTACGGCGTTCTGGCGATCGTTGCGCTATCGATGCTCATACCGTTCCTCTGGATGATCAGCACATCATTGATGAACGAGCTGGAAGTTTATCAGTTTCCACCGAAATTTATCCCGTCGATTGTCCGTTGGTCGAACTACACTGAGGCCATGACGCTTCAGCCGTTCGGAAGGTTCTTTTTCAATTCGATCGTCGTTGCAGGCGCCTCGGTGATCGGCCAGCTGCTGTTCTGTTCCATGGCAGCGTACGCATTTGCCCGGCTTCGTTTTCCGGGCAGAGACAGGCTTTTCGCTCTTTACCTGGGAACCATGATGATCCCGGCGATTGTGACCATTATCCCGGCTTTTCTGATCATCACCACGTTTGGGTGGATCAACACCTACTGGGCTTTGTTGACACCGAGTCTTTCGAGCGTCTGGGGGATTTTCCTCCTCCGGCAGTTCTTTCTCACAATTCCCCGTGAGCTGGAAGATGCCGCCAGGGTAGACGGAGCCTCTGACCTCGTGATATTCTTCAGAGTGATCCTTCCACTTTCCCGCCCCGCGCTCGCCACACTCGCCATTTTCACGTTCATGGGAAGCTGGAAGGATTTTCTCTGGCCTCTCATTGTCACGAATCGGGTCGATATGCGGACTGTCGAGGTTGGAATCTCCAACTTCAATTCCCTCTATTCGACCGATTGGCCTCACCAGATGGCGGCCGCTGTTGTTGTCATGCTTCCTGTCATCATCGTGTTCCTCCTCGCTCAGAAACATTTTGTACGGGGGATAACACTTACGGGCCTCAAAGGCTGATCCTGTGATCGACGAGAACTTCTTTGTCAAAGGAGGCACTCGACTATGAAACGCATCGACGTGCTGAGACGACTTTCGCGATCCGACAAGTGGTTTCTTGGAGGAGCGAACCGGCTTCTCTGGGCTCCACCTTTTCCGTCATACCTGGATTCACCGGGTTTTTGGGATGAGGCGCATTACTACAACCTCGAGCTCAAGCCGCTCTTTACCTGGACTCTCCTTGATGAGGATGGCTCCGAAATCCCGCTGAAATTCACAGGAAGGACATGGAATCCATCCGAGTTGCGCCAGACATACCAGGCAAGACTGAATGGTACAAAAACCACCATCAAGGTTGTAGAGCGGAAATCAATGCTTCCGAACGATATTGCCGTCAGCGTGATTTCGCTCGAACACAAGACCAGCCGCCCGGTTCGGCTGCATCTCGTGGCCTGGACGGTTCAAGAACATGCACCGTCCAAGAACACTTCATGGCTTGACGATGTCGCTTACCGGAAGGGAGCACTCTTCTTCAAGCATAGCTTGCGCCCGTCTGTGAGCCCGCGGCTTGAGGTTGCCTGCGGCCTGGGAATCTCTCCCGCCGCACATTCGCACAGCATCAACCTGAGTGAACGCACTGCGGTTCAGCCACACTGGAAATTGACCCCCTGGGCAGAGTCGTTCCGGCGAGGACGGCTTCCCGGGGACATGAAGCTCGCGGGCGCCGATGCGGAAGGGCTCGTGTACTTTGCTTTGCAGCGCGAGCTCGTTCTTCGCGCCGGCAAGAGCATAAGTGTGACAATCGCTTTTGGAGCCTCTCCGGCCCACGAAGAAACACAGAACAACCTCGCTGCAGCACTCCGACAAAGAGATCCCATTGTTTTGAGCAGGACGAGCTGGAATGATCACTTCGATTCTGTACCCGCTTTCGAATGTTCCGATCAGTACCTCACCAACTATTACTGGTACCGGTGGTATGGCCTGAAATTGAATACGCAGATCGGGACGGAAGGAAACTACAAACGGCCGTTTGTATGCGAGGGAATCGGATATTTTCGCGCACCTATTTCCTACAGCGCACAGTGTCACATGCTCGAGAATCGATGGATGCGTGACCCGGGACTTGCACGGGGAAGCCTCTCGACATTCATCGACAATCAGCGCGAGGATGGCGGCTTCCGCGGGTATATCGATGTCAACCACTACAGGCAGGAGATGTTCTATCATGCCAATTGGGGGAACGCTCTCCTCCAGCTCGACTTGAACCATCCATCCTCCGACTACCTGGAGTCAGTGTACGAAGGCCTGGCGAAGTATGCGGCCTACTTCGACCGGGAGCGCGACGAGGAAGTGAGCGGCCTGTACGACATAGATAATCATTATGAAACCGGGCAGGAGTATATGCACCGGTACGTTGCAGTGGACCCACGCGCGGATCAGGACCATTGGGGTGATGTCTTCCGGCTCAAAGGCGTGGATGTTACCGTGTATATCTATGAGCTAAAACGAGCGTTGGCTGCTGTGGCTGACCGCATCGGGAAAACCGACTCAGCGGAACTCTGGAGGATGGAAGCAGAGAGAATCAGGACAGCCGTCAGGGAGAAGATGTGGGATTCCGCTCAGGAGATGTTCTTTGACGTTGACCCAAAAACGGGTAAGCGCACCATGGTCAAAGCGGCGAGTTGCTTCTATCCCTACTTCACCGACATTGTCGACAACAGCCATCGCCGCGGCCTGACACGGCACCTCCTGAATCCCAAAGAATTCTGGACTCCCTTTCCGGTACCCTCTTCGAGCCTCGATGATGAGTTCTTCTCCCCTTTGCCTGAATGGAAAGGGAAACGGATGAACTGTCCGTGGAACGGACGGGTCTGGCCGATGACGAACAGCCACATTGCTGAAGCGCTCGCCGCGTCAGCGCTCGCCTTTTCCGACACAAGACTGCGTCTGCGCACAGCCGAGTTCATTCTGAAATACGTCCGTATGATGTTTTTCCGAGGCAACCCGGAACTTCCAAACTGCTTCGAACATTACAATCCTGTCACAGGCGAGCCAAGCCGATATCGCGGCATCGATGACTACCAACATTCCTGGGTTAATGACCTTCTTATAAAGTACGTCGGGGGAATCCGGCCGGAGGAGTTTCTTGTTGTAGTGGACCCCTTCCCCTTCAACCTGGAGCATCTGGTCCTTGACAACGTCATCATTCGGGGTCGCAGGCTCAAGGTGCGGATCGATGGGAAACGGTTCACAGTCTGGCTGGACGGAAAGCACCATACTGAAAGCGAGCTTGGCCAACCTGTAAGTATCCAGATTTGATTGTCTCAACAGAATGCGTCTTTTAATCAATAGGAAATCGATGTCTATTGCCGGCCGGCTTTATTTAACTCTTCTTCTCCCCTGTTGTCTCTTCGGGCAAGAAACGTGGTATCGGGAAACATTCTTGCGGGCCGGGTTCGCTCCCGACTGGACGCCGGCAACCGGCCTTTGGAAGATCGAAAACAAGAGTGCAGCGATTACAACCCGCGACTACGATCAGCTTCTCGCTTCGCATTACTACGTCGCCGCATCCTTACCATATTCTCTCGAGGTGAGTCTCAAAGGCGGACGCGCTGGGGTCTTCTTCAGTCTTGACGACACGACATCCAAAGCCCTCTCACACATGGTCCGGTTCGATGAGAACAGCGTACTCACCGGATATTTCGACGCGGCCGGTACCTTTAATGCCACAAACACCTTCGATCTTCCCCCCTCGACGAATGATTGGCGAGTGTTGCGTGTCGCGGTCGATCCCGCTCGAAAACGCTATGGTGTATTCGTGGACGGCACCCTTGTCGGCACCGACACGGTGTTGGTATTTGCCTCGGGCTATTTCGGCCTTCAGTCCTCAGATGGCTCTGCGGCTTTTCGGGATGTTACCATACAAGGCGAACACGCACCAGAGCGCGCACGCGATCCGGCCATTGGACAAATTCTCGTGTTCGATCATGTCGGTTACATCAAAAACGTCGATGGTTTTCTGGAGCTTTATCTTCCACAACTGCACAAGTTCGTCCGTATTGACGACGTCGGATCGGTCAAATCCCTGGGCACTGCCGGTACACCGCCTGCATACCCGACATCCGTGTTCTTCTCCGGGCGCAAATACGTCATTCAAGGAAACAGGATCCTGGTCTACACGCCGCGGGGCGTGCTCGCGGATTCGATTGTAGATTTTCTCGTGCGGCCGACCTGTGTTGTGGCCAGCGGCAAACGGCTCTTTGTCGCCGACCCGGGATCCAGGAACATTTTTCAGTATTCGCACAGTCACCGCCTGGTTCGAACGATCGACGCCAATTCTATCGGAGGATTCAAAGCTCCACGCGGAATTGCGGTCCTCGGTCAAGGAAGGCTGGCAATCGCTGACTACGATCGAATCGTATTCTGGTCGGAATCGTCCAACGAGACGGCATCGTCTCTCTCGGATGAACGCGGCGCGTCGGTCACATTCAAGTGGCGAACAGACTCTCCGGCACGCGGCTGGGTCGAAATTGCCGCCGACGGAGAACCGTGGAGGCGAATACAGGCTCAGAATCCCCGCCGCGACTCTCGGGAGCGCACAGCTACTCTGGATGATCTGAAACCTCTCACGCGTTACAGCTACCGGTATTTTCCGGCGCTCCGCACCATCCCGGCTTCATCATCTGTTTCAAAGATACTCCGATTCGCAACTTCTCCAACGCCGAAGGTGAATACGGCGGTTGTCCGGCTCCCGATCATGTGTCTCGTCTATCGCACCATTTCCTACCGCGATAGGTACCCGGATCCGCCCTTTCAACGAATCCCCGACGGCAGAACTTTGACTGAAGACGACATAAGCTATCTCCGGCACGCGACCGAGTTCAACCGTGAGTTCTTTTTCAGGAATTCGAGCTGTAAGGTCTCGCTGGATTTTGACTTCTCTATCGTCGAAGACACTCTCTGGTTGCACGAAGTCGGTGACACAGATCCCTACTGGCTGGGAACAAACGAGCGAGTAACACGGGATTTTGAGTCCGCGGCCGGGTCATTCGACAAGGCGCCGGGATCATATGCCGGACTTGTCTGTCCCTATGCCTGGATCAACTATCCGCCGCGTCGAACGAGCGCATCGCGGGATCCGGTGAAGAAAGACACAATCGCGATCAGGCAGGCCGTTGGCGGAGGCACCTATGGCGTCCCGGCACCATGGAAGTACGGAAAGTCGTCAGGCTATACCGGAAACCCATTCCAGGATCGGTTCAGCCGCCAAGACTGGCTCATCACGCACGAGTTTCATCATCAAATAGATGCACTTTTCGATGCGAGTGGTTTTCCGGAGTACTATCACGCCGATCAGCCATGGAAGATGCCCGGGCGTTTCGGCGAAGACTTCGATTTCAATGCGCAGATTATTCGAAATGCCGACCCGCGCTCATGGCTCGCTCTGCGATTCGGTTCCTTGTCTGAATGTAAGGACGAAGATCGCGACGGTGTTCCCGACGACGACCCAACGCTCCCCTTTGACGAGAAAAGGCTGGGGACAAATCCTCGTTCGAGCGATTCCGATTCCGACGGCCTGAGCGACGTCTCAGAGATCATGAGGGGCACATCACACGGTTCCAACCCACTTTTGCGGGACACCGACGGCGATGGTTTAAGCGACAATGTCGATCCCGAACCTCTCTATCCGATCACACCCGTCCTGCCGCACCTGACTGATTCGCTTCCAATCAATGCGCACCCATTCGGAATCATCGAGGACAGCTTGTTGAGCGCGACGTTCAGTGCCGGATGGACTGAGACCGGGCTTCGTTTCGATTGCGCCTCCGACAAACCGGTGAACCTGCTGATTCAGATTGATGCGGAGAATGACGGCTGGTTCCACGGTTTTGATAATTTTCAGATTCGCATTCTGAATGACGGTGATTCAGCAAAGGCGGCAGACTACTATCTCCGCAACTGCTCGAGCTGGACCGACCCTCCACACGACAGACGCGACATTCTCAAACTGTCAGACCTTCAGTTGATCGCACAAAAGCCGGAGAGCCCGAAATCTTCAGTACGGCAGTACCGGATTTCCGTTGTTATCCCGAAGAACGAATCGTACGGATTGTCCATGAAATCCGGAAAGAAAATCGGAATCCGGCTGGGGGTCCAGACCTCGACAGATTTCTGGGTCTGGAATGAGATGTTTGAACGCAATTACATGATGCAGGTAACACTCCGTTGACAACTGTCGGATTTCTCACAAGCAAGATTCTGTCCGCTTCTCCCGAAGAACTGGCGGCGTGGTCATTTCTAAAATCCCGCAAAACGATTCGAGCCCGTCGTATCCTCAGTGATAATCTTCAGAAGAACCCAGGACTTTTGAAAGATATCGATGTTCTTTGGTGGCACTTCGATTCTTCGGTGGAGATTCCGAACGTATATAAAGTCGAAGGGCTGATCCTGGTGCTTCGGGACTTCGTCACCCGGGGCGGCGGCATCCTCCTTTCTCTCCTCGCCGCGCCCTACGTAGCGGACCTTGGACTTGAAACAATCAGACCGAATGTCTGCGTCCGCACAGCCTGGTCAGAACAGTCATGGGCAAGCGACTATCCTGACATGCGCGGCTTTGGATCCTACAAGGGACACCCCATCTTCAAGAACCTTCCGGGTGGAGCTTTCACGTGGTCACCCGTTCCGGGCCATCAGTATGCGGCGGCCTATTACCAGAATGTGATCCCTGCTCAAGGCCGGGTCATAGCAGTTGAGAAATGCTATATCAGGCTCAACGAGGATCGCCGCATTATCGCCGAGTATTCCGATGGGCTGGGTCGAATCGTAACAGTGGGCGCTCATCTCTACTTTTCCTCTGTCGACAAACGATTCAAACTCCAACGGGAATTGCTCACCGAACAGTGCCTGGTCTATCTGAAAACTCCGGCAAGTACCGCAGGTAGACGAGGATCGAAGCCCCCGTGGATCAAGCCCACCTTTTGGACCTTCGGATCCGCCGGAGTCGAGGAGCGACCCGGGACAAAAAGCGC
>DOWV01000247.1:5957-6130 GCA_003519375.1 Bacteroidota bacterium | reverse complement strand
CCGACCCGCGTGACGTACCATGGTATGGGCGACCGTCTTGTTGACTGGCTTCCAGATGGCAAGAGGGTCCTGTTTGCATCGTCGATGAACAGCGGTCGGCAGCGGTACAGCCAGTTCTTCAGCGTTTCAGCCGCAGGCGGCATGCCTGATCAGCTGCCGGTTCCTTATGGAGA
>DOWV01000247.1:2473-5679 GCA_003519375.1 Bacteroidota bacterium | reverse complement strand
TTTTCGATCTCGAAAAGAAAACGTCAGAAGTCATCGCTGCAAGCCCCGCCAATGACGAATTCCCGATGTGGCATGGGAACAGCGTCTATTTTCTGTCCGACCGCGGCGTCGGTGCGCGATCGAATATCTGGTCGTACAACTTTGAGACGAAGCAGGTAAAGCAAATCACAAAATTCACGGAGTACGATATTCATTTCCCGTCACTCGGTCCGACGGAGATCGTGTTTGAGATGGGCGGAAGACTGCAGTTGCTCGATCTTTCCAGCGAATCGGTCCGTGAAGTAAGGGTCAAGGTCGTGACGGATGAATTGACCCTTTTGCCGCGGACGCAGAATGTCGGGAAATCAATCCGGAGTGTGTCGATCGCGCCGGACGGAAAACGGGCACTCTTTGAGGCTCGGGGTGATGTCTTCTCCGTTCCCGCGGAACATGGGCCTGTGATAAACCTGACGCGCACTTCGGGATCAGCCGAACGATATCCGTCGTGGTCGCCTGACGGGAAATATGCCGCCTACTGGAGTGACAAGTCAGGAGAGTATGAGCTCACGTTGCTCGATATGACAACCCCCGGCCCGGAGAAGAAAGTGACGTCGTATGGGGCAGGGTACCGGTACAATCTGTTCTGGTCGCCCAACAGCAAGATGATCGCGTTTATCGACAAGGCAATGAGGATTCAAATCTTCGACATCGAGAGGAACAAGACGGTGCCGGTCGACAAGCAGCTCTTTCATTACCAGGGAGCACTGAGCTCTTTCAGCGCGAGCTGGTCGCCTGACAGCCGTTGGCTTGCCTATGCCCGGGACCTCAAGACCAGGGGAAGCGCGATCTTCCTTTTCGACACGAAAGAAGAGAAGGCCGCACAAGTGACGTCCGGGTACTATCAGGACTCGGGTCCGGTATTTGACCCCGATGGTAAGTACCTCTACTTCCTCACGGGCCGCACCTTCACTCCGACCTATTCTGACGTTGACAATACGTGGATCTATCCAAACACCACCAACGTGGCGGCAGCAACGCTCTCGGACGAGGTCCCATCACCTCTTGCTCCACGCAACGACAGCACAGGGGTAAAGAAAGAGGAGCCAAAAAAGGATGAAGCAAAGAAAGACGACGCGAAAGAAAAAGATAAAGGGAAGAAGGACGAGAAAGCGAAGGAGACAAAGATCTCCCTTGCAGGATTTGAGCAACGCGTCGTCATGCTGCCGCCGGCGGCGGGCAATTTCAGAGCTCTCCAGGCTGTGACGGGAAAAGTACTCTTCCATCGCGCGCCGAACACCGGCTCGGCTGACAAGAAAAGGCCCCTGATGTACTACGACCTCGGCAAGCGTGAGGAAAAGACTGTCGTTGATGATGTCGATCTCTTCGAAGTCAGCGCGGATGGGAAGAAAGTGCTCGTCGCCAAATCGGGGAGTTATTCAATCGTTGACGTCGCTGAGAATCAGAAGCTCGACAAAAAAATGCCGACCGCACGTCTCGAAATGACAATCGATCCCAGATCGGAATGGAAGCAGATCTTCACCGATGTGTGGCGGTTTGACAGGGATTTCTTCTACGATCCGAACATGCACGGAGTTGACTGGGACGACATGAAAACCCGTTACGGGAAGCTGCTGGAAAACGCGGTCACGCGCTGGGATGTCAATTTCGTCATCGGAGAGCTGATGTCGGAGCTCAATTCCTCGCACACCTACAGGGGCGGGGGAGATATCGATGAAGGCGAGGTTCGGGCCTTCGGCTATCTCGGCGTCGACTGGGAGATCTCCGATGGAGCGTATCGAATCGCCAGAGTCATCGCGGGAGCTCCCTGGGATGCAGAAGTGCGATCTCCATTGGCTCAACCCGGCATCAACGTTCGCAAGGGCGACTACGTCCTTGCCGTCAATGGCCAGCCGATGGATGTCAGCGAAGCTCCATGGGCTTCGTTTGCCGGCCTGGAAAACCAGGCGGTGGAGCTAACGGTCAACTCAAAGCCAACGATGGATGGTGCCCGAAGGGTCCTTGTGCAGACCATCGGTGATGAAACGCGCCTGCGCCATCTCGCGTGGATCGAGGCAAACCGCAAACGCGTCGAGGAAGCGACAAACGGCCGGGTCGGATATGTGTACGTACCGAGTACGGGCATTGACGGACAAACAGAGCTTGTGCGCCAGTTCACCGCGCAATTCAACAAGGAAGGCCTGATCGTCGATGAACGATTCAACAGCGGCGGCCAGATACCGGACCGCTTCGTGGAGCTCCTCAACCGAAAGCCGTTGGCATTCTGGGCTGTTCGTGATGGCGAGAACTGGCAGTGGCCTGTTATCGCGAACTTCGGCCCGAAAGTCATGCTCATTAACGGATGGAGCGGCTCAGGCGGAGACGCTTTCCCCGACTACTTCAAGAAAGCGGGCCTTGGGGCCCTGGTGGGGATGCGGACGTGGGGAGGATTAATCGGGGTCACGGGTGCCCCCGCACTGATCGACGGTGGATCAATTTCAGTACCGACATTCCGGATGTACAATCCGGACGGGACATGGTTCAAGGAAGGATACGGTGTTGATCCTGACGTCGAAGTTGTCGACGATCCTGCCCAACTTGCCCGGGGGATTGACCCTCAACTCGAACGAGGAATCGTCGAGGTTATGAAGCAGGTGAATGCAAAGTCATTCGTCGTCCCGAAGCAGCCGCCGTACGAAAAACGATAGTTGCGGCGGCGCTGGATCTTCGTTTTCCGGACTTCCGGAGCATTAACTCAGAGCCCTGGCATCGTTGTCAGGGCTCTTGCTTTTATTCAAAGGCAACTGGCCGCCGAACACTGATTCTGCCGGTGGTATGTGCCGTCTCCCTCGAACCTTGTTCTTGAATGGCATGGTTGCCGACTTGGTTCCTGCCTGCTGTCTCACGAAAGAAAATCAAGGGAGTGGAGTCGGGAACGACTGGTTCAAGAGCTCGAGTGGATGAATCACATCCAATCCTGTCCCCTGACGGATTTGAATCTGGCACGTGCCGCAGCCCGAGAGCACAACATCCGGTTTCACCCGTTCGATCTCCCCGAAGAGCTTTGAGCCTATCCTCATCGAAAGATCGAAATTCTCCTTCTTCATTCCGAATGTGCCCGCGATTCCGCAGCAGCTATCGCGGATGCCGACGAGATCCAGCTCCGGGACGAGCTTCAGCAGGTCAAGGGGCCCAAACTTGTTTTGCTGTGTCTTAAGGTGGCAGGGGGC
>DOWV01000247.1:933-2302 GCA_003519375.1 Bacteroidota bacterium | reverse complement strand
TCAGAAGAATCCTGCCGAGAAAGTCATGGATGTCGAAGCATGAATCCGCCAGGCGCCTGATATCCTGCCGCCCGGGGAAGAGAGCCGGATATTCATGCATGAATGCGTAACCGCAGGAGGCGCTGGAGAAGAGAATGGGGATGTCCTGTACGAGGTACGGCTCCAGGACGCCGAGGTTGTAGCTGATATCCTTGAGGGCGCCGTTGATGTTGCCGTAGGAGAGCTTCGCTACATTACAGCAAGCCCAGGACGGGATGATCGCCTCATAGCCGAGTTTGTCGAGAAGCTGAATCGCGCTGTTGAGTTCACCATCGGGGTCATTGAAGTTAGCGGCGCACCCGGACCACAGCACCACTTTCTTTCTCTCCTTGCCATTTTCTCCCGGCCGGACCGCAGTGCGGCGCTTGAAAGGAGGGAACGTTCTTCGCGCATCGATTCCAACCGCGGTGTGCATTGCCCGTCGTATGAACGGTGTTCTCAGCGCTTTGTTACTCAATTCAGGAAGGAGCGACGAGGCGCCGCTGACGA
Source organism: Bacteroidota bacterium (assembly GCA_003519375.1). Lineage (GTDB taxonomy): Bacteria > Bacteroidota > Ignavibacteria > UBA10030 > UBA10030 > UBA9647. The sequence goes on along the minus strand of DOWV01000247.1, from coordinate 1,774 downwards.
GTTTGCCGCGCTGAAGAATCTGCTCGTTGAGCTTATAGCGATGTTTTTCGTGCAGCTTTTCCTTGGCGAACATCACAAGGCCGGGTATATTGACGGCTGTCGGACAGTCGGTGAGACACTGGCCGCAGTTGAAGCAGTAATCGAGAATCGTGTAGAACGAACCGGTGTCGAACGTCGAAGGCGGTAATTTTCCTGAGATGATCGATCGAAGAATATTCGCCTTGGAGCGCGCCGTCGATTCCTCGAGGCCTGTCGCTCCGAAAACGGGACAATACTCCCGGCATGTTCCACAGCCATGACACTTTTCGATCTCGGTTCTCCACGGATCGAGATCAAGTCCGGAGTTCAATCGAGTGTATGAAACGCTCGGAGTGTACCGCAGGTCGTTGCTCCAGCGATCGGTTGGCGTTGCCACCTTGATGCCGGGGTTGAGAATTCCCGCCGGATCAAACAGGCTCTTGATTTCACCGAAGAGAGGAACCAGCCGGGGGAATGTCCTGTGAAGATACTGTGTCCGGAGGCGCCCGTCGCCGTGCTCCCCGGAGAGCGTGCCACTGTGTTTGACTACGAGATCGACAAACCGCTCCATGAGATCTTGCGCGTGAGCAAACGAATCCGGTTCTTTGAAATCAAGAATAGGCCGGAGGTGGAGATTGCCGTCGCCTGCGTGCCCGAAGATGGCATACCGGAAGGGATATCGCTTGAGCAGTGTGTCGAGTTCGCCGAGAAACACCGCAAAGACATCGGGGTGGATCGCCGCGTCTTCGACGAAGGGGACAGGTTTCTCCTTGCCTTGCAGCCTGTTGAGAATGACGGTTGCAGCTTTTCGAACGCGGAATAT
>DOWV01000247.1:0-732 GCA_003519375.1 Bacteroidota bacterium | reverse complement strand
ATGTCTTCGTCTTCAAACTCCACGTAGAGCAGATAGCGGACGTTCTCAGGCAGGAAGTCCCTCAGCTCGGGCCGGAAACTCAGGGCGAGCTGCAGAAATGACTGATCGACGAATTCAATCGCCGAAGCGCCGAGAGACCTCAGGTGTTTGACAGCCTTTCCCATCTTCACCAGATCGTCGAAGTGGAACGAGATAATACCCCTCTGGCGCGCGACCGGCACGATCTTCAACACCGCGCTCGTGAATATCCCGAGCGTTCCTTCGCTTCCCGCCATCAGCGAGGCCATATTCAGGTGTGTCGGAGTCAGCGCCTTCCATACCTGGTATCCCGAGGCATTCTTTGTGGAACGCGGCCGCTCTTCAGAAATTGCCCGGGAGTACCGCTGGAGCAACCTCTGTACTGCCTCGTAATACGGACGGTGGAGGTCATCGAGGGCAGGTATATCCGACAGAGGAACGTTTCTCGCTGTGAAGAGGTCGCCGCTTGCGAGGACCATCGAGACTTCCTCGACATGATGGACCATGTTGCCGTGCTTCATCGTGTGCGGCCCGCCGCTGTTGTTCCCGAGCATCCCTCCGATCAGGCAGACGTTGCCGCTGCTCGGATCGGGCCCGAACTTTCTTCCTCTCGGCTTGAGCGATTCCTGGAGCTGGTTTAGTACGACGCTGACTCCGCACCGCACATGTTCGTCGTCGAGCGGCTCGATCTGCTTGAAGTGATGAGACATGTCC
>DOWV01000260.1:13196-18602 GCA_003519375.1 Bacteroidota bacterium | reverse complement strand
CAAGAGCGGGACTTAGCGTCTTTGCCTGCCCGCCTTAGAGGGCACCAAGGGTCAGGCGGGCGTGAGGTTTCTGAGATGGTTTCTAATTATTCTGCGCGGGCGAATTTCGCCGCTTCGGGCAGAAGGGTGAGCGCTTTCTGGAATTGCACGTCGACTTCCAGCATGACGCTGTACAACCCGTTATTTCCCCACAACGATCGCGCGATCTCCGCTTTCACTCTCGCCTTGACATACGGAAGATTTTTCTGAATATCTTTCTCCTCGACCGTGACCCCTTTTGTCTTCACAAAACTGCGGAACTCCCCGAGCAATTCCTCCGAGACGGGAAATGTGCGGACGAACTTTTTCATGTCCTGACCATACGTCGACCGGAGAGAGTTCGCCTGCCCGTCAAGATAGCTCGTGACAAACTGGTAGAACATATCTCTTCGCTGAAGGTTTGCAAATGACTCCGTCGCTGCGGGGCTCTTGACGATATAGTCCGGCGTAATCCCTCCCCCGCCGTAGACAACCCTTCCGCTGTTTGTATGAAACATCGGACGCGACGAATCTCCCTTGAGAGATGCATCTTTCTTGTGCTGCAGATTATCCCCCTCCTGCTCGTTGCGTTCAAATGCCTCCCGCTGGTATTCCGATTTGTCTTTCCCTTCGTAGGCACGCTGAATCAGTCGGCCGCTCGGCGTGTAATACCGGGCAATGGTCAGCCGGAATGCCGAACCATCCCCCAGGGGCCACTGCCGCTGCACCAATCCCTTGCCGAAACTTGTCTCTCCCACGATAAGACCGCGGTCCCAGTCTTGAAGCGCTCCCGCTACAATCTCGCTTGCGCTCGCCGAGGCGTTGTTCACGAGCACAATGACCGGCAGTTTCTCGTACTCCTGCCCCGTGCTGGCAAGGTAATTCTCTTCCATATCCGCCGAGCGCCCCTTTGTGTACACGATTTGTTTCGGTTTCGCTTTTGTACCTCCGTCGAGGAAAAGATCCGCCATTTTTACGGCCTCTTCCATGATGCCGCCGGGGTTTTGCCGAAGATCGAGGATGAGTCGTTTCATCCCCTGTGATCGGAGATCCCGGAGATTTTTCACCATCTCTTCATTTGTAATCTGGTTGAACTTGTTCACGGCAATGTAGCCGGTTTCGCCGTTTACCATCATCGCAACATCAATACTTGTGAGCGAAATCTCCGCTCTCGTGATTTCATACGTCATAAGGTCTTGTACGCCCGGGCGTGCAATTCCGACTTTGACTTTTGTTGCTTTCGGACCGCGTAGCTTCTTGGACGCCTGGTCGGCCGTGTAGCCGACAGCGGAGCTGTCGTTGATTCTGACAATGCGGTCGTTGGCAAGAATTCCGAGCTTGGCTGCCGGCCCGCCCCCCATCGGCTCGACGACGATGATCGTATCGTTCAGCGCGCGAATCGAAAGTCCAACGCCTTGGTAATTCCCCTGCATCTCCTCTGATGTGCGTTCGAATGCCCTCGGAGGAATGTAGACCGAGTGCGGATCCAGCTTGTCAAACATGCCATTGATGGCTCCATCCGTGAGCATGCGCGTTTCCACCGGATCAACGTAGTACTTGTCAGTCAGAACCAGAATGTCCTGGAACTTCTTGAGCTGTTCATAGATGTTGTCGGCAGAGATAAGATTCCTTCCCTGAAATCCGACAATCATCCCGACAAGCATCATTGCAACAAGCATCCAACCTGAAAACTTTTTTTTCATATATCGTCCCTGTCCCTTCGAGAATACTCCTACCATGATCAACACGCCCTGCTTACGGGCGGTTCCTTCCGGCTTGCTCACCGTGGAGAGCGGTGCCCTTGCCGGTGCTCATGCAAGATAATGAAAATCGCGGTCGCCTACCATCGTTGCCGGCGCCCGATCTTCCAAATGCAAAAAACCCCGGCTGCAGACCGGGGTATGTCGGGGTTTTGTTGAACTCGTGAAAATCATCGCGTCAACTCTTTGACCTTAATGCGCGCATCATCCGCCGCCCTCCCGCTCGGAACCATGGAAAGATACCGCTGATAGTAATCGCGGGCCTGGCGTACGTTCCCCTGGAATTCGTAGAGCTGAGCAATTCGGAAGACAAGGGGCGTGATCGATGGATCCTTATCGAGGGCTTTTTGAAATGCAGCGATGGCTTCGTTGTACATTCTTTTTTGTTGATAGGCTCTACCAAGATGATGATAACTCTCTGCATGCTCGGGGGCCGCATCAACGTATCGCCTGAACATTTCGATCGCCCGATCAATTTCCTGCAAGCTCAAATAGTGGGCCCCAAGCCGTTGATACGCCTGCCAGGCTTCGGGACGCATCCGCATTGCCTTCCTGTACGCCGTCAGAGCTTTTTCGCCTTCTCCTTCTTCCGCGTACACTCCGGCGTGTGCGAGCAAACCCAGATAGGGATCAAGCTTTGCAATCTCGCCCGCCTGTTCGTATGCTCTCTGATAACTCCCGCCGAGGATCGCCGGCGCCATTGCATAGTACTGAGCGAGCGCCTCGCGATATTCGACTGTCCGCGGGCTGTACTTCACAGCCAGTTCCAGGTGATTCTTTACTTTCGGCGCGATGAACGGCATACGAACGATTCCGGCAAACTGGTAGTTCGCCAAATACGCCTCCGCAAGCATATAATGGTACTCGGCATTCGATTCATCAAGTTCGACCGCCCGCTCGAGGTGCTCGACCGCCCGGTTGCTGTTGGACGGATCGCGAAGGTTCTCAACTCCAAGCCGGTAGTAACCATCGGCAATCCTTGCTCCATTGCTGAGCATCTCGTGCTGATAGCGCCGCGGCGAGGGAACGCGCTGGAACAATCCCTGGGCAAAGGTATCCGCCAGAGAGATGAGAACCAGTAGTGCGGCCGGGAGCAGGATTTGTTTCAGTGTTGTGTTCGTGAAGGACATCGCTCTTTAAATTGTGGAGAACGGGAAAGACCCGTCGGATTCCAAAGACCCGACTTATCTTGATCCTCTTGTTGGATACGTTCCCCGCAACCGAATGTTTCGCAAGGAATTGCCGGCGCCGGCTCCCTGGTCAGGGCTCAAATGGGCGTATCGGCATTATAATAGTTACTGCCAGCCCCGTCGGAGAGCGGTTGGAAAGCGTAAATCGCTGCTCGTCTCCGTAAAGCTGCTGAAGCCTCTCCCGGGAAGTCCTCAACCCGATTCCTTCGTTTGCCGGGAGGTCGTATCCCTGAGGAAGGCCGGGTCCGTCGTCAACAACCGAGAGCCGTAATTGGCCGAGAACCTCCTTCGCTGTAATCTCAATGCAGCCGCCGCTTGCCCGCGTCGCAACCGCGTAGCGCACGGCGTTCTCAACGAGCGGTTGGAGGATGAGGTTCGGAACCATGAAATCAAGCACGTCGGGATCCACAGAGATTTTTACTCTCAGCCGGTCTTCAAACCGCGTTTGCTCGATCTCAAGATAGCGCTGAAGAAAATCCAGCTCTTCGCGCAGCGTGACTTCCTGGACACCGACATTGTGCAGCGAATAACGAAGAAGGTCGCCGAGCCTGGCAAGGACTCCATCGGCGGCGTCGACGTTCCTGTGCATCAGGGAGGAGATGGTGTTGAACGTGTTGAAGAGGAAATGGGGATGAAGCTGCATCTTGAGCGCCTGAAGCTGAGCTTGTGTAAGCTGCGCTTCAAGTTGAGCGGCCCGAATTTCCCGGTCTCGAAACTTGCGATAATACTGCCGGCCGTACCCAACGCCAAGAATCGCCCAGTAGGTGAGAACGTTGATATGATAGTACACCACAAACGTAAGCTGGATTGCCCTGAACGCTTCGAACAGATGGAGAGGCTCGGGACTGAAGGACTGGACAACAATCTCGGCAATGACAAGTTGAAAGGTCGATAAGATGAGACTGGTTGGAACGTGCACGAGAAGTGATATTGTGCGTGTGCCCCGCTCAAACCGATAGCGCTTACCCAACCACAGAACAAGCGGCGCGATACACGCCCATATATAATAGAAGGAGAGATTTGTCTTAAGTGCGTAGTCCCACGTAACGGGACTCTTGTAGATGACTCGCCCCCAGAGCGATGAATACGAAGCAAAGAAGAGTCCGACGGCGGTCCAGATTACCACATAGAGAATCCACTGAACCCAGCGGGATTCCAAAAGGGATGTTTCCGGTTGCCGGCGTCGATTGACCGTGTTACTCATAACGTTACACCCGAAGATCTTTCAACTCTCGTTGAATCAACTCCCACGTGCTCTGCACATGAGATTCTTGTGTCTGGATGTGCCCGATAGCGATGCGAATTGTGTACCGACCGGCGAGCTTGGTGTGTGACAGAAAGGTTTCCCGGCGTTCGTTCACCGCACGCAACAACTGTTCGTTCAGAACGTTCAATGCGTTCTCATCATCGAATCCAGCCGGGTGGGCACGAAAACAAACCGTCCCAAAAAGAACCGGGGCCAGAAGTTCAAACGACGGATGCGCTTCAACCCACTCCGCAAAGAGCTTCGCGAGCCGCAGATGATCCCGCAGTCGGTCTGCCAGGCCGTTCCAACCGAAGTAGCGCAGCACAAACCATAATTTCAATGAACGAAACCTCCGCCCGAGCGGAACACCGTAATCCATCAGATTTCGAACTGTATCGTCGTGGGATGTCCGCAGGTATTCCGGAACGAGCGAAAACGCGCGGCGCAGCAAATCCGGTTTCCGCGTGTAGAAGGCGCTCAAGTCCACAGGTACAAACATCCACTTGTGAGGGTTGACAACAAACGAATCCGCCCGTTCGCAGCCATCGAGGATGTAGCGCATCTCCGGTATGATGGCCGCCGATCCGCCATAGGCCGCGTCAACGTGAAGCCAGAGATGTTCACGCTGACAAATATCCGCAATGACCGGGACCGGGTCGATGCTGGTGCACGAGGTTGTTCCCACGGTGGCTACCACACAAAACGGTCGTATTCCGTTCTTCCGGTCCTCAGCGATGGCGGCCTCGAGGTCTGAAGGACGCATTCGAAACTGCTCGTCAACCGGGATCTTTCGGACAGCGTTCACACCGAATCCGAGCGTGATGACGGCTTTCTCTACCGAAGAATGAGCTAGCTCCGATATGTAGGCCCGCAGCCTCGGCACATCACTCCGACCTGCCATCCCATCTTCGCGCGTATTCAAATCCTCAAGCGCTTCCCGCGCCATGGCAATTCCATGGAGTGTGCTTGTCGACGCCGTGTCATAAATGAGTCCCCAAAATCCCTGCGGGAGTCCCAGCATTTGGCGCAGCCAGTCGAGTGTGACCTCCTCAAGCTCTGTAACGGCGGGACAAGACTGCCACACCATTCCGTTGACGTTCAACGATGAGCTCAGCAGTTCGGCGAGAATTCCCGGGCTGCTGGCGGTGGAATTGAAATACGCATGGAATCTCGGGTGGTTCCAGTGAGTTAT
>DOWV01000260.1:11989-13012 GCA_003519375.1 Bacteroidota bacterium | reverse complement strand
GGATCCTTCGGTGGGGCTGAAGGCAGCGACTTCCGGATATCACCCGGCTGGACGGCCGGCAGGACCGGGTACTGCTCCACGTGTTCGAGGTAATCGGCCACCCAGTCGACAAGTTGATGGCCATATTTCCGAAACTCGCTCGTGGGCATATCACCAAGCGAGGGCCGGGGCATGCGGGGACTGTCGTTCTGATTCACGGATTTGCCTGTTACTCTGTGAGAAGTCGTATTATTGTTTTGATTTTGGAGTTTCCGGCGGAAGCGGACTGGTTATTTCCGCAATGAGTTTCCACTGATTTCCAGCGCCTCGTTTCCACCCATGGAGAAAATATCCTTTCTCGGCGGGAAGATTCCCGGGCCCACCCTCGGTAGTATAGCTGCCAAACGAATATCCAAGGTCACCCGAAGTCGCTATCTCGCATTGGACGGGTTCCCAGGAGGAGAGGTAGGGCTTCCGGGAAAAATACACACGGATTGAGTCGATTCCAACGATCGGAAATGACTTTTGTCGATAGACGCGCCCATCCCTTTCAAGAAACTCGCCAAGCGCTTTGACAAATCCCTTTTCTCGGACTGTGGCGAGAAAACTGCGCTCTGCGTCCATCAGGCTGGATTGTGATTCCTGCCGTGAGAGCTTGGGTGGTGGTGAAGCAGGTCTTCGCGATGCAGGCGATCCCAACACCCTCGAACCACCGTATTGACCCGGCAACTCCGTTCCGACATCGAAGACCACCTTCCATTCTCCCGACGGTTGCTTCCTCCAAAAGGAGAAATAGAAACCATAGTACGTTGGGCGCTTGGCGGGTGTGTGATCGATCCAAACCGAGGGACCGGTAGTATAGCCAAGATCACCATCACTGGATACGTCAGCCCAGATTGGTTCCCAGTCGAGTGTCGTCTCAAGCGGGTTTTTGAGCGGAGGAGCGTTTTTCATCGCCTCTTTGTAATTGACCGGATGCGGGCGAAAGACAATTGCATCGTCCGCAAAAAACAACATGAATGCGGCGCGTGAACCCACTTCGAG
>DOWV01000260.1:9677-11757 GCA_003519375.1 Bacteroidota bacterium | reverse complement strand
GCTGGCGTGGTAAACGCCTTGATAAACGGGCTGGTTCTGGTTGCCCCATTGCCTCGGGTGGCACAAAACTCTCAGGAGTGTAACCCGGGTTGCACTTCACCACGAACGAAGGCCTCCTGATGGTTGTCTCATCGTTATTACCCGGATTACGCCGGGTTCATTGAGATTGAGATGCTGAATATTCCCGCGCTCGCTTCGATGGGCGCGGATTTGCGCTTTGTTGAGCGCGTGCAACGCGAGATGACGCATCCTGTACCAAACGAGGGACCAAAACAGCCCTTCTTGTTGTGGTTTTTTGTTCCGGTCACCTTCATTTTTCGGAAATCGAAGAGTTAGAATACGCAAAACACCATGTTATCACTCCCGAATACCGTTCTCTCACAAATGGGTTGGTTTTAACTAACAGAGTTGTCATTTTCGGATGAGACTTTATCACGGTTTTTTCGTCGGTAACGACTGCCGCCGCCCCCCACCGGGTGTCGAGCCTCGGAAACCCGACGCTTGAATACGAGAGGCACCGTTCCGACGTGTCACACTTCTGCGTTTTTTCATAATGCGTTGAGAGGAATCCGGACAGCTGTCGGCTTTGGGTCTGTTGCGACCCGGAGCTCGGGGCGCTATTGTCCATATCGGTTTCACTAATAAACCAGCTTCATCCTGAAGCAATGATCAATTACTCAGGGAGGAACACATGCGCAGATTTACCGTACATGCATTCCTGTTCTTGACCCCCGCGTTGTTGCTCGCGCAGGGCTTGAGGATCACGGGAAAGGTAACCAGCACGAAAGGCGAAGAGATCGTCGGGGCCGGTGTATTTATTCAGTCGATGGGCATCGGCGGCACTACGGGGACCGACGGAGTATACTCCTTTATGGTCAGGCAGGCAGACGTCAGGGGTCAACAAGTCGAGCTCACTGCCTCGATTATCGGCCACAAGAAAAAGACCGCGAAGATCGCACTCGCCGGTGACGAGGTCAGGCAGAACTTCGAGCTTGAGGAAGACATTTTTCAGGCCGAAGCTGTCGTCGTCACCGGTATTGCCTCCAAAACGTCAAAGGACGTTGCTGAAGTTGCGGTTTCGCGACTTTCCGTGTCCAATCTGACCACGGCTGCAAACTATCAGAGTATTGGCCAGTTGGTCTCCGGTAAAGTTGCGGGCGTGAGTTTACGAAATACATCGGGTCTCGTCGGAGCGGCCTGGGGATTTTACATGCGCGGCGGCGGCATCAATGGCAATGGTCAACCGACGATATATATTGACGGAGTACGAATGCAGAATTTTGAAGCCGGCGCTTTTGCCGTGGGCGGTGCGACGACCAGCAATCTTGCAAATCTCAATGTTGATGGTATTGAAAATATCGATGTTTTGAAAGGACCTGCAGCGGCAGCGATGTACGGAACCGATGGGGCAAACGGCGTCGTTTTGATTACTACGAAATCCGGTAAATCAACCGGTTCCGGCGCTCTCTCACAAAAACCCATGGTCATGAGCTATCGGTACACCTCGGGGATTACAGAGCAGTCGTGGAAGTACACATCCGAGCATACCTTCTATCCGGACTTGATGAATGACGTGCTTGGAAAAGGATGGCTCAATGAGCACATGTTCACTCTGACGGGCGGGATTCAGGGTATTCGTTACTACACTTCCTATCAAACACGAAATGAACGGGGGTTGATTCCGAGTCAAAACTCTATGGACCGCCAGACGGTTCGGTTGAATCTGAATGCCCTCCCTGCAAGCAGTCTTTCTGCCGATGTGAATACCTCGTTCATCTGGAACAACCTTCAGCGTCCCCTGGGAGACAATAATATTTTTGCTTTTTCCACAAATATCCTCGGCTACTATCCGGCCTGGGGAGGCACCGACAGCATCAACATCACCAAAGTGAAAGATCTGATAAGATTGAATCAGTACCTCCTGAGCGCCAAGACCACATGGAATCCGATCGACCGGTTGGAATTGAGCGGAACGGTTGGTGTCGATCACATTGAGCAATATTCAGATCAACTCTATCCTTTTGGCTATACCTATAACGAATCTACCGGATCAAGAGGTGTGGCTGACGGGGTTCGTCGC
>DOWV01000260.1:4963-9425 GCA_003519375.1 Bacteroidota bacterium | reverse complement strand
TCCAGACGGTTGCAGGGGCACAGCTTTCCGAATTTGACTCCAGAAGCATGAATGTCAATGTCAAACAATACGAGTTCCCGAATATTATTGCCATCGGTTCGGCGAAAACTCCCACCGCGTGGGGAGACGCGACCTCCAATACGAGATCGGCCGGGCTCTTCTGGGAAAACAACTTCTCGTTTGACAATAAATTCATGTGGACTCTGGCGATACGGAGAGGCTATGCAAGTTCTATCGGCGCGGAAGCCCCTTCCATCACCTATCCCAAAGTTAGTTTCTCACTCAGGCTCGACAAATTTGGCATTCTTCCGTCCGAAATATCCATGCTGAAACTGAGAGCGGCATACGGGGAAAACGGACAGTTGCCCGGGCTTAATGATGCAATGAATTTGACGTGGGCTGCGAGTGTCGGTGCATCCGGAACATCCCTGAACTACAATATTTTCGGCAACCCGCAAATCAAACCTGAACGTGTCAAAGAAATGGAGATTGGCTTTGACGCAGAGCTCATGAATATGTTCTCTGTGGAGTTCACCTATTACAACGGAAATTCGGAGAATTCCATTTTGAGGGGGGCATACGCACCATCAACAGGTTATGGTAATTATACCTACCCCTATAATGTCGGCAACACCAAGAATCACGGCTTTGAGACCATGCTTCAAGTGACTCCCATTCGGTCTGCCGACTATGACCTCTCGCTCTCGTTCATCTGGAATTATCAGACGAATGTCGTCGATACGCTTGGTCCTGATACGCCGGAAATCATTTCGACATCAAACGTGATCAAACCCGGATTCAAAAAATGGGAGTACTACGATTATGTCTCTACGGGACCTCTCTTCGATGCTGCCGGAAAATACACGGGTGCCCAGAGAAGCGCGACGAAGGTGGATCTCGGAAATCCTCTCCCCGACCACTCGGGTTCCGTGACCGTGAATTTCAGATTTTTGAGAGATTTCAATCTCTATGCGATGGGTGAATGGGGATTGAATAATAAGGTCTATAGTTTCATTGTCCAGGATATGGTGACATTCCGATGTTATCCGGGATATGAAAGATTAAGAGCCCTTCTCGGACTCAGTTCTGTTGGCGTTACGGGTGTTACGCCTCTGACAATCGGCAGCCCGGAATATATCAAGGCTGCTACAGAATACGCCATGATGAATCCAAGCAACAAGGGTAATTTTGTGAAGGACGCTGATTACTTCATCATTCGTGAACTGAGCCTCGGCTATGACGCAACAAATATTGTCAGGGATTTTATGCCGGCGGGGTACTTGACGGCGATGAACGTCGGGTTCTCCGTAAGAAACCTGGTACGCTTTAGTAAATACAATTGGGACTTTGAAACCAATTCATCCGGGTCCCGGGGAAATACCCTGGCCAGTGATTACTATGCGATGCCAATGCCGAGAACGTATAACTTCTGGGTCAAACTTGACTTCTAATTCCCCAATGGAGTATAAAACATGAAAAAGCTCACTTTGCTACTCATCGTAATGTTGTTCGCGCTTCCGGCGTGTCAGGATTATGTTACTGATCTTGATCCCCTGACGAATCAAATAAGAGACAAGGATCTCGATTTCAGCAGCCCTGCCATTCTTAATGGATTTCTGATTGGATTGCAGGTGGATATGGAGAGAACGGTAGACGAATTGTCCGTCAATTCAGATGGGTTGTCTGATGCATTCTATTTTAATTTGAGGGTGCTCGGTGCGACTTTCCCGCAGTACGGGGAAGTTGACGTTGCCAACATGCTGGAAGACAACACCGTCCCAGGCGGTCCCTTTACTCCGATCCATCAATTCAGAGCGAAAGCTGATACAGCTCTCTACAAGATCAATGCCGGCATCTATACATTCGCTGACACGGCGAGCAGAAAGAAGGCGCTCTATTCGGTCCATCTCTATGGCGGCCAGGCGAGATATCTCTTAGCCACCTATTATGCGTTACGCGGCTTAACACCTGGTTCGCCGATTGACAAGAGTCCGTTGATTCCATCGCCGGTTTTATATGCCGATGCCATCGCACGATGGAAGCTTGCGATAACCCAGACGACTGATGTAAAACAGCAGAGAATGGTAAGCTCTCTTATTGCACGTGCGTACCTCTTCATGGGACAATATCCCGAGGCTGCAACGTATGCAGCTCAAGGCATGATCCAGGGAGATGCACCCTGGCAGGCACTCTACAATGTTACCAATGAGAACAATTATCGGGTGGGTGCCGGACAGATTCGTGTTCAATTCGCCGCGGATAACCGATTCGGCGACTATATTGCCGCCACTCCAAGCGAGGCGAACAGGATCAAAGTCCTTGCAAAGACCAACAAGGGGTACAACTACTTTATTCAAAACAAATATATTGTCGATCCTGTTGGCCTCACCACTGTAACGCCCATTGATCTGATGACGTGGCAGGAAACGCAACTCATGCTCGCTGAACTCGTGCTGCGCGGAGCGGGGACCGGGGATGCGCTGGCGCTCGTTAATGGAGTGAGAGCATTCTACAGCATCCCGGCGCTCACTTCCATCACGTTATCTACTACCGGACAACCGAGTATCTACGAAGAAAGAGACAAGGAGCTTTGTTTCCGGGGATTGCGGTTGGTCGATCAAAGAAGGTTCGGCAAGTTCCACGTGACCGGAGGAATGCAATACTTCCCTATTCCCCGCGGAGAGGTGACACGGAATCCGTATCTCCAGTAGTCGTTGTTGATATATTTCCGGCTGTTGGGTTCTGAATAACACCTGTACAACAACAAAGCCGCCCGTGAGAATCTCGCGGGCGGCTCCTTCTTTGTACTCCACGTCCGTTAGAGCGTTGTCCCCAGCAACTCCGGAAGATTGCTCCGATAACTCCTGCTCATCGTCAGTTGCGTGCCGTCCCGGAGAATAACGACATACTCCCCATGAAACCATGGCTGCAGCTCTTTGATCTTCTCGATGTTCACGAATGTGGATCTGTGTATTCTGATAAATCTCCCTGAGTCGAGTTTCTTCTGAATGGCGTTCATTGTTTCGCGCAACAGGTGAGTCTCGGTCCCCACATGGAGCCGGACGTAATTGCCGGCCGCTTCGATCCAATCAATCTCATCATTCTTGAGGAAGAATACACGCCCGCCCGACTTCACGACGAAGCGCTCCGACTGAGGTTTTGGTGATTTGAGCTGACGAAGAAGTGAGTTGAGCTGCTGATTGATTTTTTCGCGTTGGTTGACCTGGAGGTGTTCTCTTGCCCGGCCGAGGGCTGTTTGAAATCGCTGACGGTCGAACGGTTTCAAGAGGTAGTCGACGGCGTGGACTTCGAAAGCCTGGACGGCGTAATGATCGTACGCCGTCACGAAAATTACCGCCGGCAATCGCTCCGCCCCCAGCGCTTCGATAACGCCAAACCCGTCAAGCTCCGGCATCTGAATGTCCAGGAAAACGAGATCCGGAGATTTCGTGGCGATGGATATAACCGCCTCGCGCCCGTTGGAACATTCGTCAATGACTTCGACGTCAGGCTCCATCTTGAGGAGTTCGTGGATCTTGTTCCTGGCGGGGGGTTCGTCGTCGACAATAACGGTTTTGATTTTTTGGGTTTCTGTCATGGCGACCGATTTCCTTCTTCTGAACTGGCGGCGAGCAACAATCGTTCACGGTGCAATGCCGGAACACCCCGTCTTCACAGCGGGGTCTATCCATTGGTGAGACGGCATCTACACTCAAAAAGTTGCACACCGGCCCTGTTCAGAAAAATCTTCACCAGGCAACAGTTTCGTCATTCCAGGGAATTCGCTGGAATTTCCTCGCGAATCACCTCAAGACTCGGTTCATTCACGCTTTTTGGGCTTCCAGTCCGGAGCAAGCGTATCGCTTTCGGGCACAAGCGGAAGCTTCGCTTGCTCAACCGCTGCTCGATAGGAAGCCACCTCTTCAGAGAAGACTTTGTTGAAATCCTTCAGAGCGCGGGCGAGAATCTCCTCCGCCTGGCGTAAGTATGTCAGCTGGGTTGGCGTCGGCGGATCCCAGGATGTCCCGAGCGAGCGGGCAACGCCTCCGAGCCTGGCCGAGACGGTGTTGGGCTGGCGGACTATTCCCTGAGAATTGGATTGATCGTCAATGAATTGGTCCGCCACGCCCGTCAGCGTCTTCTTGAGACCGGCCGACTGCTTCTTGAGATTCAGCGCTACGCTATCTTTCCGATCTTTGATTTGACCGAGCACGAGATCGATCGCCCCGCGGATTTTTTGAATCCGGTTCACCGCTTCTGCAGCGACCTCAAGCTTCGCACCCACGACGAGGATGAGATGGTACTTCGCCTGCTGTGCCTCGGGCACCGGAGGAATGCGAGGATCTGGAAGTACTTCAACGGTCTGAAATACTTCATGATTCCCGAGTTTCATTCGGATGGTGTACTTGCCCTGCGGCACTTCCGGCCCGCCACCGCCAAAGCCTTCACCCTGCGGTGGTGT
>DOWV01000260.1:0-4770 GCA_003519375.1 Bacteroidota bacterium | reverse complement strand
GGTCCTTCAAATGTCCGGATGACGCTTCCGCTGTCGTCAAGGACCTGGAGTTTTACTTTCTTTTTGTCTCTCGCCGCGCTCTGCCCGCCTTCCGACGCTCCGGGCCGGTCTTCCCCTGCCGCAGATTCATCAACACCCTCTTCCGCCGTTGAGTCCTTTGCTTCCTTCGGAGGATTAACAATATAGGTGATCAATGCGCCGTACGGACGGTTCTCTCCTCTGAAAAATGCATCACCCGGGAAATGATAACCATCCATTTGTTTCACCTGGTGTTGATAGGTGGATGGAATGGAGAACATATGGATGGGTTTCTCCAGCAACTCCCGGGTGACCGATCGAAGTGGCCGGATGTCGTCAAGCACATACGCAGCGCGTCCGTGTGTTCCGATCACGAGGTCGTGATCTCGTGGATGCACCGTCAATGCCATGGTTGAGACGGTCGGAAAGCCGTGAGTCCATTTCATCCAGTTCCTGCCGTCGTCGAAGCTGATCCATAGTCCGAATTCCGTGCCAAGGTACAGAAGGTCTTTTTTCACGGGATCCTGTTCGAGCACCAGGGCATATCCCCACAGCGAATTTGATCCCGCGGTGGGATCATTCTTCGTCAGGCTTCTCCAGCTTCTGCCAAAGTCTTCGGTTTTGAAAACGTACGTTTTCCAGTTGCTTCGGCGATGATCATCAAAAATGACGTATGCCGATCCAGCATCGAACTTCGAAGCTTCGATATGTGGCACCCAGGCACTCTTTTCGACATCCGGTATCCGGCCAACAACATTTGTCCATGTTTTGCCCCCGTCTTGTGTCAGCTGAACATTGCCGTCGTCTGTTCCGACCCAGATGATTCCTTGCTGAACCGGACTTGGTGCGATCGTGATGATGGTTGTATGGTTCTCTGCAGCGGTAACGTCTTTCGTTAATCCGCCGCTCTGGTTTTGTTTTTGCTTTGCAGGATCGTTGGTTGTCAGATCCGGACTTATGATGGTCCAGTTGTCGCCGCGATCGGTGCTTCTGTGAACAAACTGGCTTCCATAGTAGATTGTTTTCGGATTGAAGGGATCGCTGGCGATGCCTGCGTTCCAGTTAAACCGAAGCTCAATCGTGTCGGGCGCCCATGGGCGAATGTCTTTTCGCTCGCCCGTTTTCGAGTTGAAACGAATGAGCCCTCCTCCCTGCGACATCGCATAGCCATAGTTCGCGTCTGATGCGTCAACCAGTGTGGCAAAACCATCACCGAAGCAGACTTCTTTCCAGTGCCAGTTACGGATTCCGCCGTTTTCCCACACCTCGCTCGGCCCCCTCCAGGATCCGTTATCCTGCATACCCCCATAAACGTTGTACGGGATTTCCATGTCGACATTGATGTGATAATACTGACCCAGCGGGAGGTTGTCGACAAACCGCCATGTTTTTCCACGATCGTTGCTGAATGCAATCCCCCCGTCATTGCCGTCGATCATGACGTTTCCGTCTTGGGGGTGGATCCAGAGTGCATGATGGTCGGAATGAACGCGGTTGCCGGGGGTGATGCTGTTGAATGATTTTCCCCCATCTGTGCTGAGCATAAGGTCGACCTGAAGGCTGTAGATTCGATTCTCGCTCTGAGGGTCGACGCGGATGTCAGCAAAGTAGAACGGGCGCGAATTAACACTTCGCGAATCGTTGACCATCTTCCACGACCGCCCGCCGTCATCGGAACGATAGAGGGCATTGCGTCTGGCTTCAAGAAGAGCGTACACGATGTCCGGGTTCGACCTGCAGATTGCCAAACCCATCCGGCCGAGGTCACCCTTTGGCAATCCCTGATCCGGTCCGAGCCGTTTCCATGTCTCACCTCCGTCATACGTCACATATAAACCGCTGCCCGGTCCTCCCGATTTGAACAGCCACGGCCATCGCCGATACTCCCACATGCCGGCAAACATCTTGTTCGGATTGGAAGGATCCATCACCAACTCGGCGCACCCGGTTCTTTCATCAACATACAAAACCTTCTTCCAGGTTCTTCCCCCGTCTGTTGTTTTGAATACTCCCCGCTCGGCATTTTCCCCCCACATCCGCCCCATCGCCGCGGCATAGGCTACATTGGGATCGGCAGGATGAAGAAGGATTCGGTGAATACGCTCGGTGCGATCCAGTCCCAGATGACTCCACGAATCGCCTCCATCCATGCTCTTGTAGATACCATTGCCGACGCTCGCGCTGTTTCTCGGATTCCCCTCCCCGGTACCAACCCACACAATAGATGGATTCGATTGATTGACCGCTACAGACCCTATCGCTGCGACGGGCTGGTTGTCAAAGACCGGTTTCCACGTCGTGCCGCTGTTGAGTGTTTTCCAGACTCCTCCCGTCGCCACACCGACGTAGACGATTTCAGGATTTGCAGCGACTGCATCGATGCCACCGATGCGCCCGCTCATGCCGGCCGGGCCGATGGAGCGAGCCGACATTCCGGCGAAAAGAGCTGTATCGAGCTGGGCGTTGGCCTGAGAGGCCGCGGCCAGGAACAAGACGCAGCATGCCGCGATGCACTGAGCACGGAAGTTCACGGATACCTCCAATGGTTGAGTAGTTGGCTGAGGATCAACCCAAGATGCGCACAAGACGTTCGGATTCGACGGAGTGTATCTGCGAGATTATCTAATTCTCAACGGAAAAGCAAGCCGGCGCCCCAACACCGTCGTGTTGTTTTCCTCTTTTATCTTCGTATCTTTCCGATTGAACTTCGTTCCCCAACCCCGGAATTCGCCCAATGAAAACGCTGAAAGCTCCGCGCCTCCGCCGAGGTGATTGTATCGGCATCGTTTCACCCGCCAGCGCGCCCTCCGCGCAAGAGAAAATCGACAAAGGTGTCAGGTACCTCGAGGGACTCGGTTATCGCGTAAAGGTCGGCCGCCACGTCATGGACGAGCATGGGTATCTGGCCGGGTCCGATGAACATCGGGCGGAAGACTTCAACGAGATGCTGCGCGATCGAACGGTGAAGGCCATAATTGCTGTCCGAGGCGGATACGGAACCCCGCGGATTCTTCAACTGGTCGACTACGCGGCCGTCCGCCGAACTCCAAAAATCATCGTCGGTTACAGTGATCTTACAGCCTTGCAGCTTGCTCTTTATAGAAAGACCGGACTGGTAACGTTTTCCGGACCGATGCTCGGTGTTGAAATGTGGGACTCTATCGATCCCTACACGGAAGAACATTTTTGGCGGTTGGTGACGTCACCATCCAAAGCGGGGGCTCTCGAAAATCCAGACGGCGAGCGGATGAGCGGACACAACTCCGGCAAGGCTCGCGGAACTCTCCTTGGGGGAAACCTCTCCCTCCTTATGTCTCTCCTCGCAACCCCCTATGCTCCCAATCTTCAATCTGCAATCCTTGCCGTCGAAGATGTTGACGAGCTGCCGCACAGGGTCGACCGTATGTTCACACAGCTTTTCCTGAGTGGCATTCTCCGCCGCATCGCGGGTCTTGTACTCGGCAAGTTCACCGACTGTGTGCCGAGCGATCCCTCAAAACCTCACCTGACCGTTGAGCGGGTGATCGACGAGATGCTTCAGAGGGTGCAATGTCCCGTCCTCGGCAACGTCCAGTTCGGCCACATCCCTAGGAAGCTTACGCTGCCGCTCGGCGTGTCGACAGCTATCGATTCCCGCTCCCGTTGTTTGAACATCCTCGAGGGTGCTGTGCGTTAGCAGGCGATTCTCCGTTGTGCGCCTCATTCTCCGTTCATTGACTATCCTTCAACTTATCGTTACCTTTCGTACAACTTGAACGTCGTTGCGCGGTTTTCGATAGATGAACATTGGTGTTTTTGCTTCCGGACGCGGGTCAAACTTCCAGGCAATTCTCGACGCGATTCATCAGCGTATACTCACAGCAAGCGTTTCTCTGTTGCTGAGCAACAAGAGCGACGCTGGTGCTCTTGAGATTGCGCGCGCACATCACATTCCCGCCGTCCACGTGAGTCAGAAACAGTTTTCCGACGAACCTTCATTTGCTGCCGCGATGGTTCGGCTCTTGAAGGAGCATGATGTTCAGATTATCGCACTCGCAGGGTATCTCAAAAAGATCCCGATTCCCGTGGTGCGGGAATACCGGAACCGCATCCTCAATATTCATCCGGCATTGCTCCCCTCGTTCGGGGGACATGGTATGTACGGACACTTCGTCCATGAGGCGGTGATTGCTTCCGGCGCCAAAATAAGCGGGGCGACGGTGCATCTTGTGGATGAAGAATACGACCGCGGGCCGATTGTCATACAAAAAGCAGTACCTGTCGAGAAGGGCGATACCCCGGAAACATTGGCTGCAAAAGTGCTTCGTGTGGAGCACGAGATTTTTCCCCTTGCGTTACAGGCCTTCGCGGAAAACCGAGTCATTATCAACGAAAGATCTGCGTGGATACAATAATTCAGTTCAAAATCTCTAGCCCTGATCAAACCAGCGTGAACTCAATCAAGGAAGAACCCGTGCTCCACATCCGCCGCGCACTCGTGAGCGTCTCTGACAAGCGCGGTGTCGTAGAGCTTGCAAAAGCGCTTCGTCACTACAACATCGAAATCATCTCAACCGGCGGCACCTATCAGGCTCTCAAGGATGCGAAAATCGGCGTCCGCTCTGTTTCCGAGGTTACCGGTTTTCCCGAAATATTGGATGGTCGCGTGAAAACGCTCCATCCTGCTATTCATGCCGGCATCCTTGCGGCCACAGACAATCCTCTCCACCTGAAGCAGTTGCGCGAACACGATATCGAACCCATAGACCTTGT
>DOWV01000278.1:11493-12683 GCA_003519375.1 Bacteroidota bacterium | reverse complement strand
TCATTCCCGTCAGCAGAGGATCATCATGCGTCACATTCGTAACCGGATCTCTTCGCCCATGTTCAAGCTCCACGTTTAATCCCATCGTGAATTGCTCAACGTCGAATGCATCCCAGCGTATGCCCAGAGCATCGCCTATCTGTATCGCTTCGACGAAACTAAACTGCTCCTTCTCACGCGCCATCGACCCGGCGAGAACGCGTTTCCTGGGTTGTTGCAAAGAGAGCACGGGATGTTCCTTTCCGGAAGTCTGTTCGACTCAGGTGGTCGGTGATTGTTTCCTGCCGAATACGAGAAGAGCACCTCCGATGACCATCGTGCCGATTCCGACGTACGGCTGCCAATCCAGGCTGTGCTCCTTTTCCTTTGTTATCTCGAGTGCGCCCAGGTCCACAACCTTCTCTTTGGTGATGTAGGTGAAACCTGTATAGACGGTCATGAACAAGCCTATGATGAGGAGGACGATGCCTGCTGTTTTCACGATGGTGATCCTTCCTTTTTGGTACCCGCTGTTCGTGCGCTCTTGTGCTATTTCACGACAACTTCAAAGAGCACTCGCATGTTCGCGCGCGCTTCCTTTGAGTTGATGTCACCAGGCGTCACTTCATATAGTGCCGGCTTTGTCCTGCCATATCCGATGACCGTGATTCTCTCCGGCGCAATACCTTTTTCGATCAGATAGTCCCTGACGGTATTTGCCCTTTTTTCGCTTAATTCCTGATTGATTGCTTCCGTGCCTTCAGCAGACGTATACCCGGCCATACGGACATGCATGTTGGGGTTTTCCTTCAGGCTCTCTACATCCTTATCGAGCAGCGTCTTCGCATTCTGGCTAAGGGTGAATTTATCGTACTCGAAATGCGTGTCGCCGAAGACGATGACCTTCTCATCCTCACTCGGGTCAAACACAAGCATCATGATCTTCAGCTCAGACAGGCTTTTTTGTGATAGTTCTACCTGAGGCTTTTTCGAGAACATCATAACCAACAGGAGGGCCACGATAACGCACAGTATTCCCACAATCGCGATGAGAATATTCTTCAACTGTCTGTTGCTCTTTAGTCTGGACTTTACTCCCGCTTGCCTTTCCGCCTCAAGCCACAGAACAAAATCATTGCCGTCCTTGAAGCCGCGCTCTTTGTAAAGAGCATATGCTTTGCTCCTTATTTCCTTCTGTTCCTCGTTCAGTT
>DOWV01000278.1:5812-11396 GCA_003519375.1 Bacteroidota bacterium | reverse complement strand
TCCTCGTTCAGTTCCTTCTGTTCTTCGTTCAGTTCCTTCTGTTCTTTGTTCAGTTCCTTCTGCGCCATGTTGTCAATTCCTTGTTGAGAAAGTACATCATCGGTCCACCCGTTACGACGTGCATTCCCTTCGCAATCGGCTCTGTTCGTGTAGCCTTCTGTCGATGCTCCGACAATATTGCCGTTCGGGGCAGTGCGTCGCCATCGCCATTTAGCCTGGACGTCTTCGTAGAATTCCCATGTATCGTTCATGATCTTGAACCCCTCTCTTTGGTTTGTCTTCAAGTGCCCTTTTGACAGAGCCGTGATACACTATGGTTTTCACACCAGTACAGTCGATGAACTGTTCAAGAACAGAAATGGCTATATGCCGGCCTGCGACATCTCAGCTCGTGCCTGTTCAATCGCCGTTTGAAGGTTCCTTAATGCAGACTTCAGCGTGCTTCCGTCATCAACGGCTTTCCGGGAGATTGGAGCAATTGCATCAACTCCCTTTGATGTCAAATCGTTCGATAGATACACCTGAATGTCCTTCACGTCGGACACATACGCTTTGAACGGTTGCTTCACTCCTATGCTCTGCTCGGCAATTCTATCATAGATCTCGCCAAGTTCGGCCCGGCGTTTTTCGCTGAGTTCGCGTACTTGCGGGTTCTTGTAGTTGTTGCCTTCTTTGCGCCACTCATCGAAATAGTCTTTACCCCGGGCTTTCATTTCATCGGCGTGTACGGCAAAACGCTTTTCCATTTTCTCGATCTTTGCTATATCGTCTGTACAAGACACGAAAGCCTTCTTCACATCCATTTGACCGGGTTTTGTGAGTTCATCCAGCGACGCACCCGTGGCATCCAACTGAGTCAGGACGAGTGTGATATCGTTGTCCACGGCTTGCATGGTCGTAGTTGCCTTTTCTGAACGCTCAATGCCCGTCGAGGAGCAGCCTGCCATGCCCACGACCGCTACGACGAGCCCGGTGAAGATGGAGGCGACCGATTGAATCGATTGTTTCATTTTGTCATCCTTTCGATTTACCTGAATGGTTCGCACCATTCCAGATGAAATATCCGCCGGAGGTAATCCTGCCGGGATGAAGGAGAGTTTCCATGTCATTTCTCCTCTGGCGGTTGAGGAGCGCTCGAAAGCCAGAAGATCGCTTCCTCAAAAATTGTGAATGCCTTGACTTCGAAGCCCCGGCCCTGGGCGACGTCTTCAAAGAACGTCGCCTGGTCGAGGTCATGATCAGCCCGGGCGAGCACCGCCGTCCTCCTGCGGAAGGTTTCACCGTATTTCGCAAGCTCGGAGGCAAGCTCGAATACGTCAGTGCTCGACAACCGGGATTTCACCTCTCGAAGGTCGATGAGTACCGTATAGTCTTTAAGATCAGCACCGAGAGCCGCTATTTCTGCGAGCCCCTCTTTGCTGGCCGCCTTATCAAGGTCCCCCGTCGGCGTGCTCTTGATGAAATCCCCGGCTTTGATGATCTGGAGTTTGAGGTTCGCCGGCGATCGGTCGGAGAGAAGATGCTCGATGGACTTGAGGAGGCCCTCGGGGTTATAGGGTTTTGTGACATACTCCCGCGCCCCGGGAGTTGCGCTCCTGATGATGTTCGCAACTCCTACGGTTCCCGTTATGACCATCACTTTGCTGGCCACAAGGTTTTCCTCGAGATATTTCAGAATACCGAAACCGCATTTGCTGGGCGGCGTCATATCGAGCAAAATCAGGTCGACCTTCTTCCTTGCAAGAGCGGGGAGAGCGTTGGCGCAGTCCGCCGCTTCAATGACAAGGGTCTGGTTCAACTTCATCATCTGCAAAATGGCGTTTCTTCGATCTTTGTCGTCATCAATCAACAGTATCGTCGCGGCCATCATGCCTCCGAACCATATTCAAGCGCTCCGAGAGTTTTCGCAGGCTACTTCTGGACGTAGAATTCGATGCGTCGATTCTCTGCCCGGCCTTCATCCGTTTCGTTTGAAGCCACGGTTTCATTCTCGCCTCTGCCGACAGTTCTCATGCGGTTCGAAGCAATGCCTTTTTGAACGAGCCAGTTCCTGACCGTCTGTGCGCGTTCCAGTGAGAGCCCCTGGTTAAACTCCGTCCCGCCCACATTGTCCGTATGTCCGGTAATGACCACCTGCACTTCGGGATTGACCATCATCGCGCGGTAGGCTCTCCAGAGAATTCTATCGGACTCATTCGTGATCGCCGCCTTGTTGAACTCAAAATTCACGCCTCTCAGAATGATCGTCTTGCCCTGGGTAAATACGAAAACAGTATCGGTATCGTGGCCCTTTTGTCCCGCCAGTCGACGCGCTTCCGCATCAGCCAATGCCTTCACGCGCTGTGCCTCTGCATCGGCCTGCATCTTCACCATGCGAGCTTCATTATCGGCCTGTTCCTTCACCCGCTGTGCCTGCGCATCGGCCAATTCCTTCACGCGCCGTGCTTCTGCATCGGTGACATCCTTGTTTTTCAAATCCGCTGAAGCGTCGTAACCGCTGCCTAACGAGAATGCAACCCCGACGGTAAAACCATAGAATCCATCCTGCTTTGCGTTGGTAACTGAATTGAGGTCATTATCCGGCCGCACGCGGCCATCGAGCTGGTCGGAGAGGGAAAGTGCATATCCGCCATTGATTTGCAGCAAGATTCCGCGGGAGAGTCTGGTTTGGATCCCGACTCCGAGAGGAATCATTGCAAGGACATCATTGCCGTTTCCGCTGAGGGCTTTCGAGACACCGAAACCGCCATAGACGTACGGATTCAAATTCGGCAGGGAGAAGGGACTGAAGAGCAATCGAACATCCGCCATGCCGGTTGCCGACGAGTACACGTTGGGAGCGTAGAGTTCGGTGAACCCCAGTCCGACCTGGCCGACGAGATAGTCATGCATGACATCAACCTGCAGGAATCCGCGATACTGCATCACCCATTTGTCGCTTCCGGAATTATCTCCCTGGGCGCCGCCGAGGGAAAGGCCCCATGCGACATCGGGAGTTCTGAATTGCGCTTGGGCGTGATTCATCACACCAATCGCTACGATGAGAAATAGACACAAACTGATTCGCTTCATAGAGAAGTCTCCTGGATAAAACGTTGTGATTTTGGAGCCATTGCGTTCCAAAACAAGTCTGGCTCCTGCCGTTCCCCGGAGCAGGAGCCGGGTAGGGAACCCGAGAGGCCACATTTACGGCGACCGAATACGGGATACCCCAATAATCTCGCTGAGTGAGATGCCTTCATGGGTTAGGTTCCCCTTGCCTGACCGACAGACGAAATCCTCCCCATCAGGTGAAAAAGTATACTGACGATTGCGCTGAGGCGTAATCGCCCAAAGTGATGAAAGAGTAGTTAATCCTTTTTCGATTTGAATCCTGATTCTCAGCGACGAGTGCCGGAAATGATGACATTTGTCGGACGGTTGTTCTGCGTGATCACGATCTACCAGGTGACGGTGCGACCTGAACTCAAATGTCCACCGAAACAAAACGGCCGCGTGGGGAGTGAGCTCACACGCGAGCGTGATCGTATCAACGGTGTCTCAGGAGCGTGAGTTGGTTGCGCAGGTACTGTGACAAGGGGGCTACGGGTGACGGTATGATGAAGGCGGAGCATGATCGACAACGAAGTGCCGCGAGTCTTCTGACGCACGAGTATCTGAACAGCTATTGTGCCTGGCGGCGTCCCTCGTGGCGCACGGTGATTCATGGGCACCTTGAGAAGCCGTCGGGGGAAGTGTCGGATGTATCAGTTGTTGAACCGCACGTTGACCTGTGCCGTTGCGCTCTATGTTCCACTCGCTGATGGTCATTTCCGGACTGAGCGGTGCTCTTTGTGCGCTGGTCATCCAGTGCACGCCGTGCTCTGGAATTCGCCTATGACTTGACCATCTGCCTGGGAACTTTCAGGTTAAACTTCTGAATTTTCCTTCCTTGTTTGGAGGTCCTTTTTTCCTGCAAGGTTGTGGCCGGTTCTTTTTTCAGGATTGCTTTATAGTGTTGGTCTTTGCTCATGATGTTCTCTCTTTTCTCTTCGATACATTATTTGCTGTGCTCATCAAGCCAATGAAGCATCTGGCGGACGCTGCTTGTTGCCAGGCCGATGCTCGTGTCCGCGGCGCCATAGTAGAGATTGACGGAATCTCCGTCGGGGCCAATCGCGTATCCGCATGGAAAAACGACATTGCCGACATCGCCGTGCTGTTCGTACAATTCCTCCGGAGCGAAGACCCACTCGTTGCTTCGCTTGAGCAGAAGCTCAGGCTTGTTCAAATCAAACAGTGCAAGCCCTAACCTGTAGATGCATCCGGCACAAGACTGTTTTACGCCGTGGTAAATCACCAGCCATCCCTGAGGTGTTTCTATGGGCGGGGGAGAGAGACCAATCTTGTTTGCATCCCACCATGCCCCTTTCCGCGCCTGCATCATGATCGTATGACCGCCCCAGTTCTTGAGATCAGGCGAATAGGAAACCCACATATGTGCTCTCGGAGCGCTGACGGGGCGATGAATCAGAGCCCAGTTACCGTCGATTCGCCTTGGCAGAAGCGCTGCATCTTTATCCTCGGGCGACATGATCACACCAAAACGTTCAAAGGTGTGAAAATCTTCAGTAAGGGCCAAAGCAACGCCGGGACCGTCGCGCGTGTATGCAGTATAGACGACTGCATATTTCTTTAATTCCGGCACGAACGTGATTCGTGGATCTTCAATACCCCATAATTCTTCCGGAAACTTCTTCGGATCAGGCAACAGGGTCGGCTCCTGATCGATCTTCCAACCGTCAATCCCGTTTGCCGATCGGGCAGCGCAAAGGTGGGAGAGCCCGCGCCGGTCTTCCACCCGGCACAGAAGCAGCGTTGTTCCATCGGGCAGCAACGTAGCGCCGGCATTGAAGACGCTGTTGATGGGATAGGGCCAATTGGCTGCTGTCAGAATGGGGTTCTGCTTATGGCGATGAAAAAGTTCTAGGTGCTTATTGTTCGCTTGAATAATGCCTCCATGGACAAATAGGTCTGTTCGACCAGACGCAATTCCAATAAGGACTGCAGAAATGCAAGCGTAGATTCTGCACCCTGGTTTTCGTTCGGCCGGTCGGGATGGAGCCCGTCACGGCAGCCGCCCGTTGTTGCATCATACAAAGGAAGCTTCAAATCGTTTCGTCCGAGAAACCACTCAAATGCACGCCGGGCTTCTTTGTTCCAGTGCTTATCTCCGGTAATCCTGAATGCTTCGAGGCAAGCCGAAACCATCGCCTGTGCTTCAATCGGCTGCTGATCGAACCGTGCACGTTCATGTCCGGACTCATAGAACCCGTTCGAGCCTATGGGAACAAAATGCCCCTCGCTGCTGCACTGCAATCCGGCCAGCCATTGTAGCGACTCCAATCCGGCGTCCGTCATGGCACTGTTCGGTATCGACTTTCCGCAGATGAGAAGGGCGTGAGAGAGGGCGGCATTGCAGTACGTAAGCCTCCGCTCAAACCAGCGCCAGTCATCCGAGCGATGATCTTGGTACGATCGCAGAAGCCGACCTGCTAATTCTTCACTGACCTGGTTCGCCATCCGGTCGCCGGAGTATTTCTGT
>DOWV01000278.1:0-5621 GCA_003519375.1 Bacteroidota bacterium | reverse complement strand
ACAAGGATGGAAGGAAGAGCCTGCTCAAACAACCAGCCTGCCATACTGTTGATGGATGGTGTTGCAGAACGGCTCAGGACGGTTCCCAGCGCCCAAAGTGCCCGGCCGTGACTGTCGTCCGAACCTGTGTCTTCCGACCAGTTGCGCTGATAATCCATGACATTGCGAAAGCGTTTGTTTTGCGAATTAAATGCAAACCCGAGGAAGGCGAGATAACGGGAGGTTAATCCTGTGCTTTCACTGTTCCCCAGCTCATCCAGGAGAACGCTTACCAGCAACGCACGTGCGTTGTCATCAGTCGTATATCCATGTGAGTAGTTTGGCACGGTGAACAGGGCATGCTGCAGGATTCCTGTTTCGTCCGTCATGGCCTGCAGGTGATCCGATTTCAGAGGAGGCAATTCACTTGGATATTTATCGAGTGCCTTTGCAGCAAATCCGGGCGGGATATAATGGCGGCGTTCCGCGCGGGCGCGCTCGAAACTCTCCATATAGCGTTTCGCTACTTCCGACCAAATCATGCCACGTCCGAAAATATACGCGCGTTTGCGCATCGCGTGCCGCTCCGCCTCATTGCTCAACAGATTGATTACCTGCTCAGCAAGGGCGGCAGAGTCACGGAAGGGGACAAGCACGCCGCGCTTCTCCGCAAGCATCTCTTGCGCATACCAATACGGTGTGGAGATGACTGCCTTACCTGCTCCAACCGTGTACGCGAGGGTTCCGGAAACGATCTGTGCCTCGTTCAGATAGGGCGTGATGTAGATGTCAGCGGCTCCAATGAACTCTATCAGCTCTTCCAGACTGACAAAGCGGTTGTAGAAGATGACATGGCTTTCCACACCCTTCTGATGGGCCAACCATTGGAGAGAGAGGCGATACGTTTCGCCTTCATGCTGAATGACGTGGGGATGTGTCGCTCCAACAACGATATAAACAGTATCCGGATAGCGCGCAACAATGTCGGGAAGGGCCGAAATAACGGTCTCGATTCCCTTGTTCGCTGAGAGCAGACCAAAACTCAGTAACACGGTCTTGCCCTCCACCCCAAACAGGTCTTTGTTGAAGCTGGGGTCGACGAACGGCACGTCGGGAATGCCATGCGGAATCAGGTCAATCTTGCCGGGCAAGATGCCATAGACGGACTGCAGGTATTCAGAGCCGCGTTCACTCATCACAACCAGCCTGTCCGAAAGGGCGGCGACCTCCTCCAATACCAATCGCTGATCTGGCGATGGAGAGTCCAGGATTGTGTGCAGGGTTGTGACAATCGGCATTCTGAGATCACGCAGGAGCGTCAGGATGTGACTTCCTGATTTTCCGCCGAAAATGCCATATTCAAACTGGAGGCATACCAGATCGACATTGTTGATATTCAGGAAGTCAGCTGCCCGGCCGTACGAATGAATGTCTTTCTCCGTGAGTTCAAAGCGAACCCTCGCCGGGTAGGCATAGCCGTTCTCGATATCATTGATCGGTAAAGCGATACACGTTGATTTGGGATATGCCGATGCGACGGCCTCGCAGAGATCTGTCGTAAACGTGGCAATGCCGCATTGCCGGGGCAAGTAATTTCCGACGAATGCAATGCGGTTGACTGTTGAATGTGGCGCGTTGAGCTTCAAGGCGAGTATCCTCCTCTAAGGGTGTTTCGAGAAACGGGCACGGATCTTCTCTTGATCGATCTTGAGGATAAGAAACCTGCTTTACCGGACCATGAAAACATACTTGTGATTTCGTCAAACGGGAATCGCCCGAAGGAGTGATAAAGTAGTTAATCCTTTCGGTGGGATCAGAATTCCCGCGTCGTGCTACCCGCATCCGGATATTTCCAGGTCAAAATCACTTTGCCATCCGAAGAAAGGAGAATGGTCGAAACACTTAGTGACTCAGCCTTTGCAGGTTTCTGAGTCGGACACTCCAAAACTATTCACGTGAATGCCTTGCTATTGAAGCGGAAAGGGTCTACACTACATATGAGAGTTTTTGGCTCCTGTACTCGCCATCATCTGCAGGGCGAGGCTTCCTAGGCTCGCAGGGGTCGTCCCTTCAAACAGCGCACGTCGTAAGCCTACCTCGAGTCCCGCACCTACGCTGCTTTTCGATTGATCCATGGCCGGCAACAGCCATTGATCTTCGCGCCCTGCTGATACAGGACCACGATGATGAACATAACCGATTGCCTGAAACGGACATGGCATTTCATGGAACACAAGTACTCCGGCGACATGCCGGGATGGTGGACAGTGAAACGATGGACGGAGTTTATGTGGTTCTTTAATATGCCACAAAGCCAGTAGTTCACAAAGGAGAGGAAGGAAATAATAGAAATTCTAAAATCCCTTGGTGTCTTTGTGACTTCGTGGCGATTTTTCCAAGCAAGCTTACTAAGTGCATGATTGAGTATGAAAGAATCCACTACAATATCGAAGACTGCAGGCTGCTTTATCGAGCTCATTCACCGCAAATCAAATCCGACCGTGTGGATTGTCAGACGGTGGAATGAAGACCGGTGGTTCAAGAAATTCGTCTCATCCGACTGGTTCATCGACGGGCACCAAGCGCTGTCGTTTGCCGAAAGGATGAAGCGCGACTTTGACCGGGTTCAGGGTTTCGATTCAGCAAAGGAGCTGCGGCAGGGCATGAACGGACATCCGGGCGACCGAGAGGCTGTCATGCAATCAGAAGCGCCAGGCAGCTCAGTCCAGTCGTTTGTGGAAGGCCTCCATCGTTCCGAGCGACTGCCCGACACTCAATAACACCGTGACCCGCTGACTGCAGGCGCGTACGATGGGGGAGAGATTCCCTCGAGAATCTGGTCGGCCAGAGTTGTGAAGATTGCGGTTCTCTGGGTGAAACCAGGCCCATCAACACCGGGAGGAAGTGCATGAGCAGATACGAGATACGCGGACAGGAACTTTATGATCAGCATCGCCGCAAGATTGCGACGACACGGGGTCAGGCGATCTATGACAGCGAAAATCAGAGAGTCGCTTTCATTCGAGGTGATGATCTCTTTGATACGGAAGAGAGGAGAATGGCGACGCTTCGGGGTTCGGATATCTACGATGCCGAGAGCATCAAAGTTGGTTCGCTTTCAGATGTGCAGGATGCGATCAAAGGGGCAGCAGTAGGAGTCATGGATGTGGCGCTATGGTACTGCTTTGTACGCTAAAGAGTCCGCGTCGGGGAAAACCTGATCTGACTGCGACTTATCTTTTTGCCACAAAGTCACCAAGACTCGAAGAATCCAAGTTCATAACATCTGATATTAATAAGAGCCAGCCTTTCCCAAAAAACGACTTCGTGACTTTGTGTCTTGGTGGCCATTTTGGTTTTTGTTTCAACATCCTCCCGGTAGCGGGAAATGCTCATGCCCGCGAAAGATTTTCAGATTATCCTATGAACAGATGCAGAAAGTGCGTATCTTAGTAGTGTCAAATAACAGTACACCGTCTATTCTCTTTCGGGAGAGCTTGCCGGCACCTCTTGTGCAAGGCAGGCACGTCACCAGAATCACCCGCCTCCAGAATCCCGTTTACAATCGTGGTTTTGTAAAGCGGTACCGCTGACGAACCGCACGATCGCCTTCCAAGGTCGAAACGCCGTTAATCAGATGAGGCTGCAGAGCTCATGCTCAAGCAGCGACGAGTAGTCTTCATGTCCGTATGTTCGGCGTACACCTTGCCCGACGGTTGAGTCGGGTTGTTAACAAAACAAGAAAGGACGAGTTCCATGGAAAAAGGAACAGTCAAATGGTTCAACGCAGCAAAGGGTTTTGGGTTCATTTCACGTGCCAGCGGCGAAGATGTCTTCGTGCATTTCAAAGCGATCACAAGCGCCGGGTACAAGAGCCTGAACGACGGTGATACGGTTGAATTCGATGTCGAGACAGGCCCGAAAGGCCTGCAGGCGTCGAACGTTTCGGTTGTCTAACCGGATCTCTGAATCGATAACGAAGAGCCCCGTCTCTCTGAAAAGAGGGACGGGGCTTTGTATTAAGGCCGGGCTCCCAAGCTCTCGCCATCAGCAGACGACAAAGGCCGATCCAGATGGTTCGGCCGAGTTTTTTGAGGGGGGATGAAGATTCTTTACTCCTCCGGCCCTGAGAAGTTCGCCCGTGGGACAGTCCCGGGCTTCTGCATCACTGCTTTCGCAGCAGCGGCATAGGATGGATCGCCATACTTCTTTGACGCGATCCTCAGGATCGGAATCATCCGCTCATACTCAAATGGAACAATCTGCTTCCATTTCCATTCCTTCTTGCCAAGCGTATAGGGAATGAGAAATTCTATCGCCTTCCTGATGCTCCCTCCGTTGGGAGCTTCAAATGACCACAGGTCGACGCCCAATCGTTCTCCGAGCCTCGCGAGATTGATCAGCGCTTCGAGGTTGAGAAGTGAGTAGTTGTACGCTTTTGTGCGTTCGAGCTCGAGCGGCTGCGAACCATCAGGCTCGACCTGGACAGCAATCCGTTTCTTTCCCACTTCAAGCAGGATCTCCCTTGCCTCGTCCTCTTTTCCAAGAAGGAGGGCATAGCAGCACGTCTGAACATCATAGACACTTCCGTGGTTATTCTTTGCATCCGCCTCATCCTTGCCGTTTGGGCTTTCCCTGAGCCATCTCAAATACGCCTTGAACCACTCCTTTATACCGGAGTCATCGGGTTTTGTCCACTCTTTTGACATCTTCAGAAGATTCAGGCCGTCAATCAATCGTACGAAACCGTGCGTGTCGATAATGCCAATGCCTCGGCCTTCATTCCGGCCTTTGACTGCCTGAGCGTAGGTCAGATTCGGATTCATTCGTGTCTCCGAATCAAGGAACCACGTACGCAAGAATCGCACCGCATGCGCTGCAAATGTCTCATCACCCGTGATGAAATACGCCACAGATAAGGTATACACCGACGAACTCAGCACTCCGATCTTATCCCTGTCGCCGATCGCGTGGCGCTCGGGATTGACCTGACCGTCGCGTCGAATGTAGGGCAATCCATCCGGCTTCGTTGAATCGGGCCACCAGTACGGTGCAAGGCTGAAATAGTCATGCTTGTCACCGCTCGGCGGCAGCTGGTTCTTGTCTACGACAGAAACAGGCTCTGTCTTGAGGGCTGTCTTAGCCTCCGCCAGAAACGTCCAAAGCGACGGCGAAATGCTGGAGGGATCCTTTTGATACGCCGCTCGCGCAGCAACGAGGGCGCTCTTGTTCAGAAGCAGAACATCCGGCGACGCAGATGATTGTGACAGCAAGAACTGAGGGCACAACACCAGAAGGAAATAGGCGACTCTTGAAGCTGTCACAAAAAAACAAATGTTGTTGCCTCCAACACATTTCCTTTGCGATTCTTGCCTGCCCCGACGATTCTGGTCGGGGGCGATCTTTCTTGCCCCGACGTCTTCCAGTCGGGGGCGGTTATATTTAAACCGCCAAAGCCGCGAAGAGACGCCAAGGGGTTGATTAAGATGAATTCTAATCATAGTCACGTGCTGCATCCTGATTATGAAATCACATGGATTGGTCGGATTGGATCGAATGTCAGGGAAACCACCGGGTTATCATTTCTCAATTGCATCGGGACCGACGTCCTTCCGCGTGAGCGGCTGCGATCGGGGCTGCCG
>DOWV01000192.1:1535-17965 GCA_003519375.1 Bacteroidota bacterium | reverse complement strand
CGGCTCAGAACCTGGGAATGCCCCATCAACTCGTGGCCAGCTGGGGTGCCAGGATTCGAACCTGGGAATGGCGGCTCCAAAGGCCGCTGCCTTACCACTTGGCTACACCCCAAGGAATACCGGCAGAGCATCCGGCAGAAAAAATAAAGCCCAATTCAAAAGAATCGGGCTAATAAGATAGCCAAAAAACGGCTCGCAGTCAATCAAATTTTGGTTGTTAAGAGCGTGTTTGCCCGCACTAATCCGGTTGAGGCAGGAACAGGATCGCATTCAGAAGCAGCTTGTCAAGTCCCGACCAAAAACGCCTGAACGTCACGCTTTCGGCAAAAAGAAGTGCGCGTCCTCGCCCTACACGGAAATCCTGAATATAGGCGGCTTCTGCTATTTTTTGAACTCGATCGCGCGAAGCATACCCGCTCGTCTGGACCGAATCCTTCGAGAATCTCGCAACCGTATGACCGACTTCGGATAGTTCGATGGGGGCTGCATCGCCCTTCAGGACGTAGATTTCGCGGGGCATGCCGAACCCGACCGGGTGCGTAGTATCAACAAGAACGGCGAAGATGGTGCCGGGAATGCGTTCATTACGCGATCGCTCTTCTTTTTCAAAAAGAGTCATTCGTTTAGTCTGCTCCTTTTTTGTTTTCTCCTGTTCCTTCTCTTCCTTGGTCTTTTCGTCCTCCTTCTTTTCCGATTTGAAGACAGCGGACGTTAGTCCAGACCTGCTCTTGGCCATAAACTGGGCCCCGCCCTCTATGCCAATCAGGACGCCGCCGCTCTGCATCCAGCGGCGGAGCCTGTCCACTTTCGTCGAATCAAAAACGGACTGGTAGTTTCCGGCGTCAGGAAGTATCACAACATCGAATTTCGAAAGGTCGATATCACCGAGGTCCGTTGCCCGGATTGCTGAAAACGGAATTCCAAGGTCCTGTTCAAAAAGGTGCCAGAGCTCGCCATAATCGTTCGAGCTCACGGGAGCCCCGACAGCAATCGCGATGCTCGATTTCTTGATTGGAGAGACGTAGCTTGAACCAAGGCTGATACCTTTGTCGGTCAGCCCGGTCGAACAGGAATAAATGTCAATTCCGAACTGACGGCTGAGTTGCTCGAGGTCCGTTGCAAGCGAATCACGGTTCGAGCCTGCAAACGCTACGACGGTTCCCGCCGAGAAGTGGCGTCCGACCGTAGCGAAGGGACGTCGCGCAACGGAGACTTCGTATCCCTTTTCCAATAACTGCCACACCATCGGGATGGCGCCATGACGTTCCCACGGGATGAGGTAGGCATATGCCGTTTTTTCGCCGATGAGTTTTCCGCTCGGCGCTTCGGCGGAGGTAACCTTCTCCGCCTTTGCCGGAAGCGGCGACTGCGAAATCCATGCTTTCAGCCCGGAGGCGACCGGCAGAGACCACGCTGAGACGTCGTAGAAAAAAGTATCAGAGACCGCGGTGACAGGCTCAAGCAACGTTTGCGCAAGGCGCGCTTGAGGTTGCTGGAGCGGAACGAAGATCGTGCCGGCGGGCATCTTTCGCGAAAACGGTTTCGAGACGAAATACTCCTGAACCTGAAGTGTCGCCGGCTCCGTCAATCGGTAGATTTCGATTCCCTGGCGAAGAAGAATCTCGTTCACCGATGCAGCTCTTGTTGGATCCTGATCTCCGCTCACGATGTAGCCTCTTGTGGGCGACGGGATATGTAGCGCTGAATCCCAGAACTTGTAAAAATCTTCGATGCGTTCCTTCTTGTTCTTTACGCTCGTTTCGAGAGTGGCAATGCTGGTGATAAAGTGATTCCGGGCGCGATCTTTCAACGATAGCACCTGACCATTCGGTTTGCGAACTGCGAGCGAAGCACGCGAACCTCCCGCCTGTTCGTACGTCATCCCGATGGCTCCGTTGAATGTGGGCCACGAATCCCCGTAGCCGGGATAGAACATGTCGAATCGCTCGCCCACGTAGTAAGGGATATTGAGTCGATCAAACGCCTCTGCATTTCCCTTGCCAAAGATCTTTCCCCACTTGAGAACCTCGGCAGGGAGAGTCTGGTGCACGGGAACTGCGGCGGGGAAGAAGAAGTACGTACTTGAATACTCCATCTCATGATAATCGACGTGAACGTGCGGCATCCACTCACGATAAAACTTGACGCGCTGCCGCGTCTCGATCTGCGTCTGCCATGACAGGTCGCGGTTCAGGTCGAAGAAATAATGATTGGTGCGGCCTCCCGGCCATTGTTCGCTGTGCTCGAGGGAGTAGGGGAGAAGGTCTGGTTTCCTGCCCAAGGTTGAATTGACCCATTGTACGTAACGTTCACGGCCATCAGGATTGACATTGGGATCGATAATGACAACGGCATTCTCCAGAATGGACGTCGTACGTTCATCGGTGCCCGCGCAGAGTTGGTAGGCGAGAAGCATGGCAGCTTCTGGTGACGACGCCTCATTCCCGTGCACACCGTACGAAAGGTAGACGATGACCGGAAGAGAGGATATCAGCTGCCCGGCTTCCTCTTTTGATCGCAAAGTCCTCGGGTCGGTGAGTTTCCTGTTGTTGTCCTTAATTTCGTCAAGGCGAGCAAGGATTCTCGGGTTGCTGATGATAAGCGCCTGCAGCGTTCGGTGCTCGAGCGAAGTACCGTACACGACTCGGCGAATGCGATCCGAGGACGCGGCGAGCCGCTCGAGATAGGCATTGATGGAATGATACTCGGAAAAACGGTCGCCGATGGAATATCCGAGGACAGATTGCGGAGTTGGGATGCGTGGATCAAACGTCCCGCCCCGAATCACCTCGACACCGCTCTGAGCGTGCAGAAAGGAAACGAATAACAAACTCACAAGGAAAGTCTTCATTCCGACTCCGGTCGTGATTGATGATGGTGCGCAATGTACATCAAAAACGCGGAATTCCAAAGATGGCCTGTCTTGCCTTTCGACTCACAATTGCGTATTTTTTGTCCATCGAATAACGGAGGGTGTTGTCCATGGCAGAAGTCAAGCAGATGTCGTTGTCGCAGTACATAGCTCTCAAGAGCGACCACGCAGTCGCGCAGGCGTTTTGGATCGTAACATTCGCTCTGTTGACGGCGATCGGAGCCCAGATTGAAATACCGCACCAGCCCGTTCCCTACACGCTGCAAACCTTCTTCGTGATTCTCGCAGGTGGTGTGCTCGGCTGGAGGAATGGCTTGCTGAGCATGTCCCTCTACGTCGGTATGGGAGCGCTTGGCATGCCGGTATTCTCGGGCGGCGGTTTCGGACTCGTCCGGCTTCTCGGCCCGTCAGGCGGCTACCTTCTGAGCTTTCCTGTGGCGGCGGCGCTCGTCGGTGGGGTGCTGGCGCTCCGTCCCCGGGTGATCTCCGAAACCGGCGGAATGTTGAGGCGGTTTATTGCCGACTATGGATGGATTCTCCTGGCGATGTCGAGCGGCCTGGTGCTGGTATTCCTGGCCGGAACTGTCCAGTTGTATGCAGTTCTCTTCCACAACTGGAGCTCGGCGTTCGAATCGGGATTTCTGATTTTCTCCGGCTGGGATTTATTGAAGCTTGGAGCCGCAGTCGCGATCTGCCGCGAGCTGCGCCGCTAGCTGCATCGGAAGGATGTAGAGTGAGAAAGCCGCTTCAATGGGAAGCGGCTTTTTTGTTTCTCAGCTCCTCGACGAGTGTCGTGATATGCTTTGAGAGAGAATCAATCGTGCGGCGAAACGCGTCGAGTCGCTCGGATTCAGTTCCCGGGTAGAAGCTTGGATCAGGAGTGCTCCAGTGGAGCTGCTCGTACGCTCCGGGGAAAAGAGGGCACTCCAGCTGAGCATCATCGCAGAGCGTAATCACGTAGTCGAATTTTTGCTGTCCGAAGTAGCGAAGCGATTTCGATGTATGCTCCGAGATATCGATGCCGCGCTCCTTCATCGTCTCGATGGCCATGGGATGAACAAATCCCGCGGGATGCGTGCCGGCGCTGTATACCTGCAACAGGTCGCTTGCGTGAGTGCGAAAAAGCCCTTCGGCGATCTGGCTTCGCGCAGCGTTTCCGGTACAGAGCACGAGGATCCTGATCATAGTCATTCGGTTCCTTGGAAGAATAGTTCTAATATATTGAATATACGCCGCAAATCTGATTCCTGCAACGGCTCGGGACGGGGCTTGATTCTCTCCCACGGTCTTGGTACACTACGCCCTGCCATCTCGTGGCCCGTCAGAATCTCTGGTGTCCGATGCACCTTACCTCCCGCGCCGTTTTCTACCTGATTCTGGATTGCTTTCTTCTCGTGACGTCACTCGTTAACGTCCCGAATGTCGTCCATCGCCCTGGCGTACCGTTCGATGTAGTTGCAAGGGATGGGAAGGTGGTTGTCGGAGCGATCCACGAGGCTTCTGCCTCCGCCGGTATCCAATCCGGCGATATGCTGGTTGCGTGGGAAGGGAAGCCGGTACCCTTTGCAGAACTCATCGAGTATTTGGCGGACCGCGTTCCGGTGGGCACGGATGTGCCAATTGTCATACGCCGGGGTACAGAAGAAATTGCGACGTCCGTCAAGCTCGTTCTGTACTATCGGTCTCTCCGCTTCCTGGTCATTTCTCTCTTCGTTGGTATTGCGGTGTTTGGTGTGGGGATCTTCATTCTTCTCTATCACCCGGAGGATCTTTCAGCGCGCGCTTTACACTGGGCAATGATCACCATGGGCGCAACGATCATGGGCACCTGGGGAGCGGTCAATACCGCTGCCGTCGGTGCCTATATCGTACGATCAGTCTGGTTCATTTCCTATTTGGGCGTAGCAGTTTCGTTTCTCTTCTTCACGCTTGTGTTCCCGATCATCCGCTTTCCCAACGTTGCCCGGTACTCGTCGCTGCTGGTGGTCGCCGTTCTAGGACTTGGGATCTTGTTCGCTGCATATCAGCTCTCCGCCATGGAATCGGCGTCAATTGAAAAGCTGAAGGTCTTCCAACTGCTGTTCGATGTGTTCCATTTCTCTCTGTTGGTCTTTGTAGGAGGTGGGTTGCTCAATATTGCCCGTGCGACGCTCCTGGCCGCCAACATCGAAGAGCGGAGAAAGATGTACTGGGTGCTCTGGGGGTTGTTCATTGGAGCAGTGCCGTATCTCCTGCTTCATATCTTGCCGCAGCTTGTATTGTCGCGATATTTCATACCAGAAGAGTTTACCACGATCTTTTTCCTCGCGATACCCTTCGGTTTTGCCGTTGCCGTCCTGAAGTACCACCTGTTCGATGTCGAAGTCATGATCAACCGGACGATTGTCTACGGTGTGATCTCCTTCTTCATTGTCGCGGGCTATGCGCTCGTCGTGCTTCTCGTTGCCTCGATCCTTGGCGAAGAAGTCGTCTTCGAACGTTACTTCGCGGTGGCCGTGGTCACTTTGCTGATCGGCCTTGTTGTGAATCCGCTTCGCCTGAAGCTCCAGAGCGTTGTCGACGAAATCCTCTTCCCCGCAAGGGCGAATTTCCGGAGGGCGCTTACGAGCGCGGAGGCACTTCTGCAGCGTGCTCTCAATCGGACCCAGCTGTTTGAACAGTTGGTGAAGGCTGTTCACGACGTCGTTCCCGCCGGGACGGTTGCAGTGTACGAGATGCAGGCGACCGGGTTTGAGCGTGTCGCTTATCGGGGGTCTGAACCCTCATCCAGCTTCGCTCCTGACAAGTGGACGCTGGGTGAACTCAGGTCGAAGCCTTTGCTGGTTCAAGCAGATGTAGTCCGAACAAAGCGGTGGCGCGTGTTGACAGGCCCAATGGAGTGGCCTGTCTGCATTCCGCTGTGTTCTCAGGTGAACGAAGTGCTTGGTATCGTGGTCTTGAAGCCTCGGCTTGCGCATGAGGCATACGACGAAGAGGAACTTTCCTTTCTCGTCAGTGTCGCGTCGCAGGGGGCAGATATCCTGGAGCGATTGATATTGCAGGAGAAAATCATTCTGGCGCAGGAAGAGCGCCTCCGGTTGGAAGAACTCAGCAACCTCAAGTCGTACTTCATCTCGAGTGTGTCTCACGAACTTCGGATGCCGCTGACATCGATCAGGATGTTCGCGGAGATGCTCCGGCTGCAGAAGTCACTTTCGCCAAAGCGCCGGCGTGAATATCTGGAGATCATTGAGGGAGAGAGTGATCGACTGTCGAGGCTGATCGGGAACATACTCGATTTTGCCAAGATAGAGCGAGGAGTGAGGGAGTACCATTTCACCACAGTGAACGCGGGGCAGATCGTGAAAAAGGCCGCGCGGGCCATGAGGTATCAGGTTCTGCAGCAGAAAGCGAGTCTCCGAACGAAGCTGACAAAAGGCGCGGAGCTGGTGAGCGCTGACGCCGATGCACTTGAAGAGGCGGTACTGAATCTACTGTCGAACGCGCTTAAGTATTCGATAAAGAAAAAAGAAATTGATCTTCGAGTTTATCCGGGACAAGGGAAACTCGTCATTGAAGTTGAAGACAGGGGGATAGGCATACCGGAGTCGGAGTTGCCGAACATCTTTGATCGTTTCTACCGCGTCCGTGATGATCGCACACGACAGGTGGGTGGAGCGGGCCTGGGTCTGGCGGTCGTCAAACATATCGTGGAAGCTCACGGAGGAACGATCTCTGTGAAGAGCGTTCTGGGCCGGGGGACGAACTTCCGTATTGAGCTGCCCGCACATCCGAAACACCATCAAAGGAAACCATGAAACGAATCCTGATTGTCGAGGATGACAAAGCGATACTGCGGGGACTGGTCGATAGTCTGAAAGTTGAACACTTTGAGATTGAGACATCGTCCGATGGTGAGGAAGGTTTGGGATTCGCGAAGAGAAGGAAATTTGACCTCATCATTCTCGATGTTATGCTTCCAGGAATGAACGGGTTTGAAATCTGCAAGCAGCTGCGGGCTGAAAAAGTGAAGACGCCCATACTCATGCTCACGGGGAAGGGAGAGGAGATTGACAAAGTCATGGGATTGGAGCTCGGCGCCGATGACTATGTCACCAAGCCGTTCAGTGTCAAAGAGCTCATCGCCCGCGTCAAGGCGCTTCTGCGGAGGCAGGTGGAAAACCAGAGCTCGTTGAATGAAGCCTCTTTTGGTGATGTGTACGTGGATTTTAAAAAACAGGAAGCGACAAAGGGAAAAAGAAAGATCGATCTCACAGCGAAAGAAGTTCAGCTTCTAAAATACTTTGTCGAACGTGAAGGCGAAGTCATCTCCCGCGACCAGTTGCTCGACAAGGTGTGGGGATATGATGCGCTCCCTACGACGAGAACTGTCGACAACTATATCCTCTCACTCCGCAAAAAGATTGAGAAGAATCCCGCAAAGCCCAGACATCTTCTTACTGTACACACTGCAGGTTACAAGTTCCAGAAGTAGCATTCCCCGTAACGCCCAGTCACCAGGCCTGAAGGCCTTCGAAGCACCGAAGACCCGATCCCGCATCTCCGCTAGGCCGGCTTTCCTCGCCTCGTCCCGCCAGGAACATTTCTTTCTTCAGTCCCCACTCTCAGAGTTTGTGCTCCCCCGACCTTGTGTGTGCTCCGGCAAATCTCTTCGACCCGCCAAAAGAATATGACGACTCCTTGACAGTTCTATGACAACTGAGTCGATCTCCTGAACGATATTGGAGCCAACAAGTTTAGGAGATTAGCCAATGACCACTCTGATTGTTCTCGTTGTCACAACACTGGTTCTGTCGGCAGTTCAACGTATCAAGCTCGCTTTGAAAGTCATGTTGCGCAGCGTGTCGCTGTGAATCGGCCTGACAACAATCAACGAGGAGGGCACACCTCATGACCAGTCACCAATATCTTCTCCTGCGGACGTTCTACCATACATGGATTGTCGATGCAAATTGGTGGAGAGCCCTGCTTATATGGGTAGCAACGATGCTCCTGCGATATTTTCTTGCAACGGTTCTCGTGATCTGTATTACCGGCGAAGCAAATTCTCAGACCTTGTCTGCCGTACGGAGGCCTTTCGCAGCGGGTGAGGTGCTGCACTACAAGGTAAAATGGTCCTTCCTTCGCCTTGGAACGGTGACCATCCGACAAGCAAGAGCAGATTCTTCCCGCTACCTGGTCCAAATGCTGGTTCAATCGTCACCTTCCTTACCGTTCATCGACGTCAGGTTCCTGAACCAAACCTATCTCACGGAGGTGTCGCAATCACTCTCAGAGGAAACAGTCAGTTCCTCCAAAGACCCGACAGAAAAGACTGTCTATCGGGCCGATCGTGCGAACGGGATCATTCGGATGGTGGATAGCCTGAAGGGCAAGCAGATCAGGATTGACAGCCTTGAATGGGGGAGTGATTGCTTTGACGCTTTGGGACTTTTGATGTTCAGCAGACGAATGGCAGGCTGTGACTCAACTATTTCACTCCCAACGTTGAACGACTATAGAATCGCCCAAACGAACGTCACCTACGGGAATGAGACCGAAGAGATTGAAGTGGCGGCCTTCGATGGCCCTGTGCGGTGCAGAAAAGTCACCGGAAACGCCCAGTGGGTCGGGAAGTCCTTCGCCGGTATGAAAGGCCCCTTCCGGGGCTGGTTCTCGGATGACGAGTACTCCATTCCTGTAAGGGCCTCTGTTGAGATATTTCTTGGAAGCATAGTCCTGGAGCTTGAATCTGTCGATCATCCGTCGAAAATCGTGACATCTTCGTCCTCAGCAATTACCTGCAGGCAATGAAAGGAGTTGGCAGCCATGAACACGCTTGTCACTGGAGGAAACGGTTTTATCGGACGCCGTCTCGTCTCCGAACTTTTGAGGCGGGGAGAACAAGTGCACGTTCTCGACCTTGCTGATTCTTCCACTTCTATGCAAAACTCCGAAAGACTGAAAATATTCTCCGGAAGCATCTTGAACGCCGTTGATGTTGATCGGGCGATGCAGGGATGCGACCGGGTGTATCATCTGGCGGGTTATGCGAGAAATTGGGCCCCCGATGAACAGACGTTCTTTGATGTCAATGTTGGCGGGACAAAGCAGGTTCTCGAATCTGCAATGAAGAACAACATCAAAACGGTCGTCCACACCTCAAGCAATGTGACGCTCGGACCCTCGAACGGGACGGAGGTCGATGAGCTGACACAGCGGCCGAACGAGTTTCTTACGCCTTACGAAAAGTCAAAGTACCTCTCCGAGTGTCTGGTCAGGAACTATGTCACACGAGGGCTGGATGTCGTGATTGTGAATCCCAGCAGAGTCTTCGGTCCGGGACCGCTCACGGAATCTAATTCTGTGACGAAGATGATGGCTTGGTATCGGGAGGGGAAATGGAGACTGCTTCTCGGGGATGGGAGGATGGTAGGGAACTACGTTTATATCAATGACCTCGTCGCTGGCTACATCAGAGCGATGGATTATGGGAGGCCGGGGCAGAACTATATCCTGGGCGGGGAAAATGTATCCTTTAATGATTTCTTCAGGCTCCTTTCGGAAGTGACAAAGCGAAGGTACAGGATGCTCCATCTTCCCTCGACCCTTGCAGTAGCATTCTCGGAATTTGAGGCGCTCCGGTCGAAATACACGAGACACTATCCGCTTATCACCTGCGGTTGGGCGCGGACGTTCCTCACCAATTGGGCCAACAGCTGCGATAAAGCGCGCCGCGAACTCGGATATGTCATTACGCCACTTCGCGAGGCAATGCGGGAAACCTTCGAGTGGCTCGATCAAACCGCTAACGCAGTGTAGGCATAGGGACGGAGGAGCCATGAAACATGCGATGCTTGTTGTTTTGGGTTTCCTTGTTGCCCCATCCTGGGGATACGGACAAGATCAGTATGTCTGGCTACGGCTCGAGGGTCATCGCGTCATCACAAATGCCCGGTACCATTCCGTGACCGCGGAGACGGTTCTTGTCGTGCGGGGAGGGATGCTGGTTGGTCTGGACCTCGATGACGTTGTACAAATCAGATTCATGAAAGGCTCCTCCATGATCAATGGTGCAGCTATAGGCGCAGGATCGGGACTGGCGACAGGTGTCCTTGTTGCTACTTCCCTCAAGGCATTCTGTGGGGACGGCACGTCGGTTTCCACGACGATAGTCGCATTCACCGTCATGGGTGGCATCATCGGCGGTACCGTTGCCGCACTTGAGAAAGAGGGAGACATCGTCAGTCTTGAAAATCTGGACAAGGCATCGAAAGCTGACCGAATTCGCGAGGCGGCGAAAGGCGCCGGCACTGCAAAGTGATGAATGTCGTTTGACAAACGTTTTATAATTCTGTGACAATTCACTATCCCTTCAGCTGTAAGTTACACACAGTTCTTTGAACACCGCAGTATCTCAATAACCATTCACATTCTAAAGGGA
Organism: Bacteroidota bacterium; assembly: GCA_003519375.1. GTDB lineage: Bacteria > Bacteroidota > Ignavibacteria > UBA10030 > UBA10030 > UBA9647. The sequence goes on along the minus strand of DOWV01000192.1, from coordinate 7,670 downwards.
GGTCGTCATGAAAAGCGCATCTTCCATCTCATTCGTCACTGCAATCCTTGCGGGCTTGACAATCCTTGCCACGCCAGCACAAGCTCAGCTGCGGGACGTCCCACAAGAAGTTGCCTTCGCAGAACGGAACCTTGGCGGTCCGCGATTAGGTGTAACCTATGTGATGGGGGGAGGTAATGGGGAACTGCTCAACAAACTAAGAGGGAAGGGAATCGGCTCCGTCATCAGCCAGTTCGGTTGGCACTTTGAATATCAAATCATCCCTGAAGGCGGCGGGCCGCAATTCGTCATCCAGGGCATCCCGTTTCTCGGTGCTGTCGAATACGGAACCGTTGTTCCCAGCCTGACAGTTGCCATGGGAGTCCGGTTACCGGACGGGTTCGAGTTCGGGCTTGGGCCCAACGTGATCATTGGAGGAACGAAGGGAGCAAACACGTCACTCGTGGCAGCAGTCGGAAAGTCGTTCAACTACGGCGGAGTCAGCATTCCGATCAATCTCGCGTTTGCGACGAGCCCTACCGGCAACCGGTTGTCGGTGATCTTTGGCTACGCAATCGCGGGTGCGACAAAGTGACAGTTCTGAAGTTAGTCAGCATAGGATGGGGCGAGAACATGGTCTCGCCCCATCTCCGGTATTGGGCAGAGGGATCGGCGCCTGTCGACGACATCAATACATCCCGAACAAACAGCTCGCAAAGTCTTTCCAAAGAGATTGTTTTCTGTGAAAGTCAGTAGCATCTGTGTTTATCTGTGTGACATTGCCAGCGGACAAGCCCTTTCGATCTCAGCACACATTTTCTCCGGTAAGTGGCCCCATCAAAATTTCAGATACTCGTCCCACCTCCGAAATAGCTCGGCGGTCGCCTTCACATCCCCGAGACAGTATTCCGCTATCTCCATATGCTTCCCTTCCGCAGAGAGTCTGCCAAGGTCGAGTCCCGTGACACCGTGCGATTTCGGACTCTCAATCCCGAACGACTTGCAGACGAAATCGAGGCTGAACTTCCTCGACGCACCGTAGAACGTGAACTGGTCCAGGAGATCGCAGTGGACAGAACTGTCGTAGCGGTACGGCATCAGATTGCGTGTCGGCTTGATTCTCCGGATCGCTGATCGCAGCATAATGAATGGGCAATCGAACCCTCGTCCGTTGAATGTGATGAACTGGCTGTACTTCGGAATATCTTCCCAGAAGTGCTGGAGTATTTCGTCTTCGGTACCGGAGATGAACTGTATCGTGCCGTCGGGGGATTGTGTATTGATGGGAGGTTTCGATTGAAACAGGACCTTTCCCCGATCCGTCTCCGGATTAAGAAGTGCGATGGCAATGATCTGAGCGGTCATCGGATAGAGGCTGAGTTTCAGAATCGCATCGGCCCGTTCCTCTTCCGTCCCTGCAAATTTCAGAAGATACTCTTGCTGCGTTTTGTCGAAGGAGTCGAATGGGTAGCCAAGCGTTTCGATATCGATGACGACGTGAGTCATAGGATTCACCCTTCTGCCGAGGAATCCCGCCATCTTTGTGTGGGAGATTCTTCTACGACGTGATATGGTAGTGTTTCAATCCCCAGTAGGATTCGACCGCTGTGACCTTGAGGATCGTATAGACGGGAATAGCGAGGAGCATCCCGAGCACACCAAGCAGTTGATTGCCAACGATCAGCACGACAATCACGGTGAGCGGATGCATGTCGACTGTTTTGGAGAAGCAGAGTGGCTGGACGATGATATTGTCGATTGTCTGGACGATGAGCAGGAAAAGGAGAATCGGGGCGACCATGCTGAGGTCTCCCGTTTGTGTTATCGATATGAGGATTGCCGGCACCACGCCGACGAACGGTCCGACGTACGGAATCAAATTCGAAATACCGGCGACCACTCCAAGGAGGATGGGATAATTCACGCCGATGAAGTAGTATCCAACGATGTTGATGATGCCGACGATCACCGAGTCGAGTATCCATCCCCGCAGGTAACCGATGAGGTCCTTCTGGATTTTGTCCACGACGTTGAGCGTCATCTCGAAGTACTTGTTCGGGACGCGCTCGAGAAGCCTCTTGGATGCTCTGTCGCCGTCGGCGAGGGCAAAATAGATGACGAAGGGGATAATGAGGAAGCTGAACATCGAACCCGCGGCTGCTGCGAGACTCTGCCCGGCAGAGCTGACGCTGCCGTCGATCAATGTCCGAATCTTCTGAGAGGCTGCCTGAGGATCGATGACAGGGATTCCGGAAGCGAGGCTCCTTACCAGCTCGTCGATCTTCTGGTCAAGGGGGAAATGCTGGAACCGTTGATAGAGATCGCGCACGCTGTCCATGACGATGGGAATTCCCTGAGCGCCGTTGAAGAATGCAATAGCGCCAATCAGGAAGAAAACGAGAATGATCGAGAGCGTGCGGTTCAATCCGATCGAGATCTCAAAGAATCGCACAAGGGGTCGAAGAACAAATGCCAGGAGAATCGCGAGGATCAGTGCGACGAGAAGTGCGGGAAAGAGACAGGCGACGGCGAAGGAGGCACTCAGGACGAGAACCAGGGATGCAACTTTCACAGATGGCCGGTGCAAGAATGGTGTCGTCATCGCTTCGTGGTAGGCTGATTCGGGTATGCCATCGAAGAGCGCCCCCTCTTTTATGCTGTGATGCGATAGTTCTTCAGGCCCCAGTGTGTCTCCACGGCCGAGACCTTGATGATGGTCGCCAGCGGAATCGCCAGGAGCATGCCGCCCACGCCGAGTATTTCGTGTCCGATGAGAAGGAGAAGGATGACCGTGAGCGGATGCATGTCGACTGATCGCGCGAAGCACAACGGCTGCACGACAAAATCATCGATCAACCTGATGATGACGGTCATGATGACGATGGGGCCGACCATCTCGAACGTGCCCACCTGGGTGAGCGAGACCAGGATCGCGAGGCTGGCCCCCACGATCGGGCCCAGATAAGGGACGAGATTCGCGATCCCCGCCATGACGCCGATGACGACAGCATAATCCACCCCGAGGATCGCCAGTCCGGTGATACTGAGAATCCCGACGATCATGGAATCGAGGATCCAGCCCTTGAGATATCCCACAAGCTGCGATCGAATCTTCTGAATGACATTGAGGGTCATCTCGAAATAACGATTGGGGACGCGTTCGATCACATTCTCGAATGCGCGGTGACCGTCGGCGAGAATGAAGTAAGTCACAAACGGGACAATTGCGAGTGTTACGAGCGTGCCGAAGGCATTTTGGATTGAATCTCCCGCCGCGTCCGTCGCCTGACCGATCATTCCATGTACTGCTCTGGCCAGTGATTCGGCATGAATGAACGGAAGCGACAGCTCAAGGCTCTTGGTGAGCTCGACAAGTTTTGTCTCAAATGGAAACTGCTTCATTTGTTCGTGAATCGCGAGCAGGCGATCGAGGAGCACTGGTCCGGCGGTCGCAAACAGATAAACAAGAGAGCCCCCGACGGTGAAGAATGTGAGGATAATCGCCGGAATTCTCTTCATGCCGAGGCGACTTTCAAGCGCCGAGACAAAAGGACTCAGGATGAATGCGCCGAGTGCGGAGATGATGAGGGCCAGAACCAGGTCGGGGAAGAATGAGGCGATCCAGAATCCGACCGCGATGATGGCGACCAGCAGGACGACCTTCGCGAGAGGATTGGAGACTGGTATACGATGCATAGAGAGTTATCGGTTCAGGCTTCGTGCGGTCTTCGATGCGATCTCGAAGGAAAACCCGCGCTGAAGGAGGTATTCCGTCAACCGCCTTTGTCGGGTCAGCGAATCCATTTTGGAGAAGCGGGTCGCGCTCGCCCTGAGTTTTCTTGCCAGCAACGCTTTCGCAGCGGCTTCTTCGTCCTCGTCGGTCACATACTCCTTCAGCACGCGATCCGACAGCTGAAAGGAGATGCCCTTCTCCATCAGTTTCTTCCTCAGCAGCGACCTCCCCATGGGTTTCCCCTTTAGGCGGTCGCGCACGAACATCCGTGCAAATTCAACGTCGTTCAGGTAATGCTGATCCTTGAGCAAATCGACAACCTGAACCGCCACGTCGCGGTCAAACCTTTTCCCGGCGAGCTTGTCGAGGACTTCCCTGGAACTGCGCGGTCTGTACGAAACGAAATTCAAGGCCTGCTGATATGCCGACTCACGCTTCTCGGCTGCAGTGAACTTTTCGAATGTCTTCTCGTCCAGTTCCATGCCTGCGAAGATTCCCCACTTGACCAGAAGCGTATCGCTGATCCTCAGGGCCGGCTTCTCGTCGATGTACACATCGTACCGGCTGCGCTCACGACGGCACCGTTCGATCTTCGTGATGAGCATGCGGCATCAGTGTCTTAGCTTTTCGCCGGCTTTTTCACGGGAGCCGCTTGTTCCGATTTTGCCGGCGCCGGCGGTGTCGCCTCTGCCGGCAAAAGCCCGAGTTTCCTCCGGAGCGTCGTGTCAATCTCCTTCACCAGCGCGGCATTGCCGAGAAGGAACGTCTTCACCGCATCGCGGCCCTGGCCGATCCGCTCCTCTTTATACGAGAACCATGATCCGCTCTTTGCGATGATATTATGCTCAACTGCCGTGTCAATGAGATCGCCGAGCTTCGAGATCCCCTCATTATAAAGAATGTCGAACTGCGCTTCTTTGAAGGGGGGAGCGACCTTGTTTTTCACCACTTTTACCCGCGTCCGGTTTCCTATGATGTTCTGTCCGTCTTTCAGAGCTTCGATTCGCCTTACATCCAGGCGAACGGAAGCATAGAACTTCAGGGCGTTTCCGCCCGTCGTCGTCTCGGGGTTGCCGAACATGACTCCGATTTTCTGACGGAGCTGGTTTGTGAACATCACGCTCGTTTTCGACTTGGAAATGGCCGAGGTGAGTTTTCGGAGCGCTTGCGACATCAGCCGGGCCTGCACACCCATCGTCGGATCTCCCATTTCCCCTTCGATTTCCGCCCGCGGAGTCAATGCCGCCACGGAGTCGATGATGACAACATCGAGTGCGCCGCTCCTGACGAGCGTCTCCACGATCTCGAGCGCTTGCTCCCCAAATTCGGGCTGGGAGAGGAGCAGGTTGTTCACATCCACACCGAGTTTCTTCGCATAGGCGATATCGAGGGCATGCTCCGTATCGATGAATGCGACAACGCCCCCCTGTTTCTGTGCCTCGGCCAGGATGTGGAGACAGATTGTCGTTTTGCCGGAGGACTCGGGACCGAAGATTTCTATGACGCGGCCTCGCGGCACTCCGCCGATCCCGAGAGCAGCATCGAGTGAAATCGAACCGGTCGAAATGGCATCGATCTTGGCGATCGGCCCTTCCGCCATCTTCATAATGGCGCCCTTGCCATGCTGTTTCTCAATCTGATCGAGGGCAATCTTCAGCGCCTGAAAACGTGCTTCTTTGCTCGTGGATTCGGACATGGGTACTCCTGATTATGGGACCAAAGGAATTGATTTCAAGAGAGCGTAGACTGAACCGGTCGGCTTCAAATCACTGCGCATGATGTGGATCTCGCTGCAGCGGGCTATCGACGGTTCAAAAGTAACGGATTTTAGTCTGGCTGTCAAGCCATCGAGACCGCGGTTTCCCTTGACTCTTCCGAGCGTGATGTGAGCATGAAACTGTCGATCATCACGCGGAAAGCCGAGCGCGGCACAGCTTTCCTCGATAAGTCTCTGAACCCGGTCGAGAGCGCTGCTTGGCTTCGTTCCGATCCAGACAACTCGCGGCCGGATGATGTTCGGAAACCCTCCAACGCCTTCATAGGAAACCTCAAAAGCACCTAATCCGCCAATCGATTTCTGAAGAGACTCCGCGAGTTTCGGAATCACCGGGGGCTCGGCGTCTCCGAGGAATTTCAAAGTGATGTGGAATTTGTCCGGCGCATCCCACTTGACGTCGCCGCCCGCCTCCCGGAGCTCAGATTGAGTGCGTGCGATCTTTTCTTTCAGCTCGGACGGAAGCGGAAGCGCTATGAAGGTTCTCACGGTATCCATAGCCGCGTCACGACTCGATGCTCAGGAGTTTTCTGCGCACGAGCTCAAGAGCTGCCTGCGATGCCCGCTCTTTCGTCCTCTGGCGATGATCGCCAAAGTTGAATTTCAATGCCAGTGTGACGGATCGATCGGAGTAGCCGATCCAGACGAG
>DOWV01000192.1:0-1362 GCA_003519375.1 Bacteroidota bacterium | reverse complement strand
GGGACACCAAGGTCTGCCAGCTTCGATTCGTTGCTGTACGTGACGTAGGACCGTTCGAAGTACGCAGAACTCCCCGGAACGTCTGTGATCCGGTCGGCGATCAATCCGCCAGTGCACGATTCGGCGACAGCAATTGTCAGATGACGATCCAGCAGCAAGCCGCCGAGAGTCTGTTCCAGCTCTTCGTCGTCGACGGCGTAAATGTACTTGCCCGCCTTCGAACGGATTCCGCGCTCGACGGCCGCGACCTTTTCGTTTGCTTCCTCAACGGTCTTCGCACGTGCGGTGATGCGGAGCCTCGTCCCGGTGGGGGAAGGGAGGAAGGCGAGTGTGATGCCGTTGTCAGTGCCCAGAAGCGTTTTGATGTCACCAATCTGCTCAGCAAGAAACGACTCCCCGATCCCCGTTGTTTTGAGCGTCCGGTGTCGAATGACCGAGCCCGAACTTTTTGAGGCGAACGAGGGAAGAATGAAGGATTCCGTCATTGCCTTCATTTCAAACGGGACGCCCGGCATTGCAATGAGATAATGGCCGTTGCGCTCAAACATAAACCCGGGAGCTGTGCCGTGGTTGTTCTGAATGACAAGGCCGCTTCTGGGCACAAGGGCCTGATCCTCGTTGATTTTCCTTGGCGCAACGCCGCGCCGTTCGAAAAACGAGCGCACTCGGGAGAGAGCCTCTTCGTTCACAATAAGGTCCGTGCCGAAGAATCGACAGACCGCTGTGCGCGTGATATCGTCGTGCGTGGGCCCCAGACCGCCGGTGACGAGAACGAGGTCGTGCTCCTCCATGCCCCTCGCAAACGCCTCAAGGATCTGCTCTTCTTCATCGCCGACGGTTGTCATGCGTTGGACGGCAATTCCGATGGAGTTCAGTTTCTCCGCAAGGTACGCTTGATTTGTGTTGATCACCTGACCGATGAGGAGTTCATCGCCGATGGAAATGATTTCAGCCTTCATGGAATCATGAGAGAAATAAACTGGTAGACTGTCCTAGATCAAGCGTAGCGCCACGGCCGCCTGGAGAATGAGATTGGTGTAGAGTGCCGAGATGACATCATCAAGCATGATCCCTTTGCCGCCATGAAGCGAATCGAACCGGCGCGCGGGGTAGGGCTTGAAAATGTCGAGAATGCGGAACACAAAGAAACCGGCAATAGAGATGAGGATCGTCTTTGGCAGTAAAATGAGAGAGATCCACATCCCTAACACTTCATCGATGGTGACTTCGCCGGGATCGTGACCATAGACTTTCTCCATGGCGTTCGACGTGTGCACGCCGAGAACAAACACGATCACAATCAGGGCGGCCATCACGAGGGGGTGTTCGAATCCCGGAATCCAGTAGAACGCGAGCCCGACC
>DOWV01000312.1 GCA_003519375.1 Bacteroidota bacterium | reverse complement strand
CTAGTTGAAGAATCTTCCTTATTCCGCCGCTGGTAGCGTGAAACTAAACGTCGTTCGTTTGCCCGGATCACTCTCTGCCGTCACCTTGCCGCCCTGTGCTTCGACAATCCGCCGGCAGATCACCAGGCCGAGGCCCGTTCCCTTCTGTTTGATGATCTTCGCCGATGAAGCCTGCTTGTAGCGCTCGAACAGCGTGGGAAGCTCATCGGCTGCAATGCCGACGCCATTGTCGATAATATCGACGCGGACAAAGTTCTTGGGCCTGGGTCCGTCCGCCGTTATGAGTTCGAGGCTGATTGGCACGGCGGTCACCTCGATCGAGCCGCCGCTCTTGGTGAACTTCAGGGCATTACTCAGGAGGTTCATCACCACCTGCTCCGTCTTGGCCGCGTCCGCGAAGACATCAGGCAGCTGTGCGGGGAGGTTCGAGGTGAGCTTGACATTTCGCTGCTTGAACTGGATATCCATCTGGCTCAGAACGGGATCAACGAATCGTCGGACCGGAACCGGCGAGCGGTCGAAGGTCATCGTCCCCGCTTCGTACTTGGAGAGATCCAGAAAATCGCTGATAAGCTCCAGGAGTTTCTTTGCCGAGGAATGAGCTGAATTGAGCAGCTCAAAGCTATCGTCATTCAGCACACTCCCCTTGCCCGAGTCCTGCAACAGTTCGATCACACTCTTGACACCAATGAGCGGACTGCGAAGATCGTGGACGAGCATCGCCATGAAATCGGATTTTGTCTGCTCCAACTCCGCTTCGGCGCGCTTCAACTGGATGAGCATCTTGGTCCGGACAAGCAATTCATCCGTATCGATGGGCTTGGTGAGGTATTGCTCTGCTCCCAGCGCCAACCCCGCCGCGATGCTCTCTGCATCCTTGCGCTGCGCCGTCAGAAACACGACCGGGATTTTGATTGTTGCCGGGTTCGCCCGCAACCGCTTCAGCGTCTCGAAGCCGTCCATTTCGGGCATTTGGATATCGAGAAGGATGATGTCCGGATGCTGCTGTTCAGCGATGACGAGACACTCCCGACCGCTCGCGGCCCGGAGCATCTTCACGGGTTTCCGTTTGAGCGCGAATTCCAGCAGATCGAGGTTATCTTCAGTATCATCCACAACGAGGATGATGGGTTCGTATTCTTGCATACGCGCCTCGTTACAACGACGTTGGGACAGCTTTGATCGTTTTTCGAATAGCGTTCGTGATCGCAGCCGTCGTGAAGGTTTCTTTCATGAGATAATCTGCTACATACGGATCAAGTTCTTTGTGATCCGCATCCGTGAGCGTCTTTCCGGTCAGCACGACAACGGGAATTTTTTTCCAGCGATCTTTCTGCTGAAGCTCCTTCACCACCTTGAACCCGTCCATCCCGGGCATCACGAGATCCAGAAGTATCATCGATGGCAAGGAATCGTTGAGAATCTTGATTGCCTCTTCGCCGCGCGTCGCAATCTTGACATTGAATCCGTCCTGCTTGAGAAGATCCTTGCACGCAAGGGCGAAGTCCAGATTATCGTCCACCAGAAGGATGAAGCTGTCTCCCGAATGGTAGAATTTTTGGACCAGCGACAGGAGCCGTTTGGGATCGGTCGGTTTCGTCATCACATCAACGGCGCCGAGCGACATCGCGAGCGGTTTATTGTCGACGATCGAGTGGATAATGACCGGGATGTCCTTTGTCTGCGGATTTGCCTTCAGCTCGCGCAACACCTGCCAGCCGTCTTTCTTGGGCATCATGATATCGAGCGTGATCAGAGCCGGCTTCATCGACATCGCCATGGCAATGCCCTCGTCGCCGGAAAGAGCACCAACGATGGAATACCCTTCCGGAATGAGGTATTGTCTGAGGATCTCAATGACGTCCGGATCGTCATCAATGCTCAGGATCTGCACCTGCCCGCCCGGAGCCGGAGGAGGAGGCAGAGGCATCGACGGCACCGGTTTTTGAACAACCGGCTCGGGTCGTTTCAGTGACGGGGGCGCAGGTTGTGCATGCGCATCAATGAGTTTCTGCGGGAGCCTTGCCGGGATGGTCAGCGTGAACGTCGAGCCCTTCCCGATAATGCTCTCGAGCGTCAGGTCGCCGCCGAGCATGCGCGAAAGCTTCCGCGCGATGGGAAGGCCGAGACCTGTTCCCTTGTACTTACGCGTATTGCTGGTGTCGACTTGCTGGAATTCCTCAAACACTTTCCCGTAGTCCTTCTCGGCGATCCCGATGCCGCTGTCTTTCACACCAAACGAGATCATGCCGCCCGGCTGCTGCGTCACCTTGATGGAGATGCCGCCGGATTCCGTGAACTTTGCAGCGTTGCTGAGAAGATTGACGAGGATCTGCCGGACCTTCACGATATCCGTCGAGAGGGTTGGAAGATCAGGCTGAATATCCTGCGACATCGTAAGCCGTTTCGACTGTACGAGCGGTTCGACTATGAGGATGCAGTTCGAGAGAACCGTGGCAACATCTTCGCTCTCTACGCTCAATGACATCCTTCCGGATTCCAGCTTGGAGATGTCGAGAATATCGTTGATGAGCTGCAGGAGGTGTTTGCCGTTCTTGAGCACCTTCTCCAGCGCCATTCGCTGATCGGGCGTCAGCGGATCGCCGCTTGGACCCAGCAGCACCGAACTGAATCCAATGATAGAATTCAGCGGCGTGCGAAGCTCGTGAGACATGCTGGAGAGGAAGTCGGATTTCACCTTGTAAGCCTTCTCGATCTCCTTGTTTTTTGTGTCGAGCTCCTCGTTACGTTTGTTGATTTCGATGGAGAGATTGCGCGTTTCCTCAAAGTTCATGGCGTTCGTCAAGGCAACGCCGAGCTGGGGAACCGAGTTGTTCACGATTTCTTTCTCGAGATCACCGAAACTGTTCATCGCGCCGAGCACCAGAACGCCGAGAATTTCATCCCTGAACATCACCGGCACAGCCAGGACGTAGGAGGGAACGAGCTCACCCAACCCGGTATCGACAATGAATCCTGATCCGGCAGGAATGCCCTGGATTTCGAGGACCTTTCCTTCAACGGCGCATTGACCAGGAACCCCTTCACCGAACGCCAGGTATTTTTCCAGTCCGGCATGCTTACGCAGCGCGTAGCCGCTCACGAGTCGCAGCGCCCTCTCGCCGCGTATGACAAGATACAGTGCGCCGATGGCGGCGTGCGTATGTTTGCAGAGAATCTCCAATCCTTTCCCTTCAACCTCTTCCATTGATGCGGAAGAATTCAATGTTGTCACGAGCTCGGAGTATGCGTTCAATCGGTGGTAATTACTTCCCAGCATGGACGACATCTTGTTGAAATCCACCGCGAGATCGCCCAACTCGTCCGTGCGTTTGAGTGTAATGGGCTCGAACTTGCCCGCCATGATGCTCTGCGTTCCATCCTTCAGGAGCCGGATGGGCGTCGTAATGGATCGCGTGAGCACAAATCCCAGGGCAACGGAGAATACGGCAAGAAGAATATTCACGATGAGAACAAACTCACCAACCCGCGAACTCAACCGCGTGGCGCCGTCAAGCGAGCGAAGTTGTGCGGGCATTCGCTGCGTGTAGATTTTCGAAAGGACGGTACGTGCCGAACTGAGATAGCGCATCCGGGCATCCGATAGGATGAGCGTTTGAATCTGGGAATCGATGTCCCGGTCGGTACCCTTCGCGGCGCGTTCATCGCCCAGAGTGATGAGCTTGTCTCCTATGCTCTGTTTCCATGCATTGCAGTTGTCCCGTGCGAGCTGGATGTCGGCCCTCGAGAGACTATCCGCGAACTGTTCGGAGTACGTCATCAGCTCGGCGTTGAGCTCTCTCCAGTTCGCCGTGTAGGTATCTTTTTCCTCGATCTCACCATCGAGAGCATACCGCTGTGCTGCGGCGTGGATGTCGTTGAGCAGCGCCCGCAGATGCGCAATGGAACCAAGGGCCCGCGTATCTGCCGCTGAAGAGGCGAAGTTCCGTTCAATCTGTGAAAGCAAATTGAAGGTCAGAATGGTCATCGCCGTCAGAATCAGGAGCAGTAAGCCAAAATTCGCAAGCACTCTCCAATACAGTCTTGATCGTAGCATAGTCGCCTGTCAGCTCAAATGTGGTTGTGCAACTTCGTTCAGAACAGCAAGCCCGGCCTGATGCGCAGGGTCACTTCAGATATTTCTGCACGAGTGCGAGAAGCTCTTCGGGATCCATCGGCTTCGTATAGTAGTCGATACATCCCATCTCGCGGGCCCGCGCTTTGTCTTCCGGTTTTGCCTGAGCTGTGAATGCAATGATCGGGATGTTTTTTGTCCGGTTGTCCGCCTTGAGTATCGGCACCGCATTCCAACCGTCCATCACTGGCATCTGCATGTCCATGAGAATCAGGTCCGGCGGTTTCGCGAAGCACTTGTCAAGCGCCTCCTGGCCATTCTCTGCAAGAACCAACTCGACATCCATCCTGCTCCTGGCAATCACGAAGGCCACCAGATCCCTGTTGTCTTCATCGTCTTCGACCAGTAATACCACTTTGCTCATACACGATCTCCTCTTGTTCGAGAAGTACTCTACTCGATCTTGCCTTATTTAAGAGACGAAATATACTCTCTGAACCAGGTCAGTTTCTCATTCATCACATTCATGAGCTCCTCGTAGTCGACCGGATACTTGATGGCCGATTCATTGGGCTTCAACTCGGAGGATTTGAGCTGGGCGATTTCGCCCGCCTCACCGATGAGGACAAATGGTATGTAATTGAACTTCGAATTCACACGCAGCACGTGGAGAAACTTGATTCCGCTGAGTCCGCCGGGAAAATCGGTGTCACAAATGATGATGTTCGGATTGACCTTTTCGATCTTCTCCAGGGCGTTCTCGGGCGTTGTCGCCTGAACCACGGCAAATCCTGAGGACTTCAGCTTCGGCGTGAGATCTTCCTTCGAACCGATCGTTTTTGAGACCAACAGGATGGTTCCCTTGTACTGGTCGGCAACGAGATCGAGAAGGAATTTTGATTCGTTTTCAAGGTACTCCGCCACGCTGACCTGATAGACCTTCCGGAGCCACTCCAGCGTTGAAGAGGAACTCCGAAGCAGTTTTTTCTTCGCGATGACCGCTTTCACGGCCTTGCTGTACATCTCGAGCTTCACTTCACGGATAATCGACTGCTCGACTTCCGGGGGAATGGCCAGGTCAAGTGCCTGCTGGTGGAGCGGTTGTGCTGCCGGGTCATCCGGCGCACCGTTTTCCCACGCACGCTCGAGCGCTTCCCGCAACTGTTTGACCGGACTCTGGAGACCGAGCCTGCTGACTTCATCGCGAGCGCGCTTTTCCTGTTCAAGGGCCCGCGTGAGCTCCTCGACCTGCCGCTGCATGTCTTTGAGTTTCTTCTGCTCCTGCTGGACCCTTGCTTCCGCGTCCCTGCGGCGCAGCTCCTCCGCCAGACGGGTTTCTTCCTGTTGGCGGCGAAACTCCTCCCTCATTTTTTCTTCGAGCTGCCTCCGGAGACGCTCCTCGGAGGCGGCCAGATCTTCGAATTGCTTCCGCCGCTCTTCTTCCTGAACGATGCGAGACTCGATATCTTTTCTCCGCATCTCCTCGGTTGCCGCCTTGCGCTCCAGCTCTTTTCGCTTCTTTTCTTCTTCGGCCACCCGCTGTTCAAGTTCCCGGCGTATTTGCTCTTCCATGGCCGCCTTTGCTTCCAGCTCGCGCCGTTTCCGTTCCTCTTCCTTGCGCGCCATCTCTTCGCGGAACCGCTGTTCTTCAGCCGCGATGCGGGCTTCCATCTCTTTCCGCCTCTGTTCTTCGGCGGCTATTCGCGCTTCGAGCTCCCTGCGCTTCTGCTCTTCTGCAGCAGTACGTATTTCGTATTCGCGCCTTCGCTGCTCTTCGGCGGCCCGGACTTCCGTTTCCCGCACACGCCGTTCTTCGTGCGCAATGCGGTCTTCAAGCTCCTTGCGCTTCCGTTCCTCCTCATAGACACGGGACTCAAGTTCCCGCCGGCGCTGCTCTTCGGCATTCGCTCTCGACTCGAGCTCCCTGCGGCGCCGTTCTTCCAGGGTACGATTGTCCTCTTCTCGCCGCCGTTCGGTTTCCGCGGCGAGTCGTGCTTCAAGCTCGCGTTGACGCTGTCGATCTGTTTCAACGCGCATTTCCAGTTCTCTCCGGCGCTGTTCCTCCGCCGCTGCAAGCGCCTCGTACTCCCGCTTTTTCTGCATTTCCGCGGCAACGCGCTCGGCGGCTTCTTTTTGCCGAAGCTCGCCAAGAATACGGATTGCCTCCTGACGTTTCCGCTCCTCAGCAAGCCGGGCCTGGTCTGACTCAGCGGGGGGTGCATTCTCTGCGGTGACAGCGCCCGGCGCAGGTTTCGCCTGCTTTGAAGATGTCGCGGGCGGCGTGGGCTTCGGTGCAGGTGCCGGTTTCGGAATTGTATGCTCTTTTGGCGGAGTTGGGGGCGGAACTGCAGCTTTCGCCGCAGCTTCTTTCTTCCTCGCCTCTTCGAAATGCGTGATTCTGTCCTGGAAGGCAAAGATATACGCGTTTGAAGGATCGAGCTCGCGCGCTTTATCGAGCTGTTGTTTCGCCAGTTCGAATTGGGATTCCTTAAGGAATTTGTCAGCCGCAAGCAAACACTGCCGTGCGGCATCCTTTGCAGAATTCAGTTTCGAGAGATCCTGAACGGTATTTAGGGTTTTCGACGACACAACAACCTGGGACTGACGACTATTTCCCGCCGTGTGATCGTGATTTGTCGATTCTGGACGCGGAGGGACCAACTGTGCACCAGCACCACCGGGGCCTGTGTGGAAGAGCACCCGGATTGCTCCCTTTTCAAATTATTTGGCGCAATAGTGCATAAAAATTGCCTCAAAAGAAAGAACCTGCGTTCAACAGGCCCTCACCCGAACCGCTCAGGCTGAGACAAATAAGGCGATTTCGAGAGTTGATAACCGCCAAAACCTCGAAATCGCCTTCCGATGAGCTCTTGACTACTCCGATCGGAGCCTGAGTTTCTCATCTATCCATGTGACAAAAACCTGAGTGGTAACTGATTGATCTCACGCCGTGAAACGGTCGTTCCGACTTCACCAGAGCCAGAAACCACTCATAATCACGACGGGCCAGTTATCCATTTCTGTGTTCCGAATGTCATTCAATAGGATGCCACCGCGGAATATACCTGGCTAACCCCGTATTGGGATTGCGTCACTGTTATGCCAACTTTTTTGAAAAATGTTTGTGTCGACGTCAATACATCCGGAGCCGACCATACGACATAATACACCGTCACGGCAATTGTGTAACTAACGGTCTCCCCTGGTCTGATGACAACTCTTGCAGTCCTGGAATAACCATCGTAATCATCAATGTCTTTCAAAATCGTTCGCGACCGGTAATTACCGTTGTTACCAGTTGTGTCGTCTGGAAGTGTCAAACGCCCTCTCACACCCCACTTCGAACCATTATAGGGACTCAGGCTGGACTCAGATGAGATTTTGATTCCAGTCGTGTCCTGGCGCCACGTCGCCGCCGTTGTGTCAATCACGACATTTTGGTCGAATGGCTTACGCATAATCTCTGCAAAGAGATTGTTCGAGAGCACAGAAGCTGAGGCCAAGGCATCGGTTTGTGTGGCCGTTTCTGCGTTCTCGATCAAGATGCGATTTGCACTAATCACTGTCATCATGAGCAGAATAAACATGCCAAGCGTGATCATGGTCTGCCCGAGATTCATTTCATCTTCCTTGTACGCCGTCGAGACCCTGCGCGAGACGCTTCACTACTTATGACGGTTCAACAGAGGGTGAAGGCTGTTCCGCCCAACCGTTCACGGCTTCTTTGGAAATGTGAACTGCATCTTGCGTTCCTGGGCGTTCCGAAGGTTTCCGTTCAGCATATCGTGAAGTCTCTGCGCGTAGTTCGCGTCTGTAAAGTTCCCATGAAGAACATTTGCCATGTCAAGCATGGATTTCACCGCCGACGCAATAACACTGTACTCCTGCCTCAGATCAGCAAATACTTGGCCGAGTCGCTGCTGCCCCTCATCGGTGACAAAGGGTCTAACCTTGGATTCGTGTTCCTGAATGTTAAGCGAAACCATGGAAAGCGAGTTGTTGACGATCTGTGCAATAGACGCCAGCGTGCTGTGGAATGTCTCGATGGCGATGAGACTTTTCTCCCGCTCACGCTCGATTGCTTCGCGCCGGTCCTTTTCCTTCCGGAAAAGATATCGCTCATAGACGCCGTCAATGAGAATGCCTATGTGATCGACCTCCACCTGCTCCTTGCGCACGTAGTCATAGGCACCGAGCTTCATTGCCTCCACCGCGATGCTTTCCGAGCCCGCCGCTGTCATCATCACCACCGGCGTGTCGAGCTTCTGCTCGTGCATCCACTGGAGCACATTCAGCCCGGAGATTCCTGGCATACGATAATCCAGGAGGATCACGTCAAACCGGTCGTGCTGAAGCGCATCGATGGCGGCTTCGCCCGAGTCGGCGGAACGAACGCGGTATTTTCCTCCGGCCGACAGCGCCTGCTTCATCGCAATCCGAAATGCATCGTCGTCATCGACCATGAGAATGGTGCGGCTCTCCACGGATTGTCCTCCTGCATTCATAACGTACTCCTCAAATAATTGATACTCTATTCATCATCTTCCATCGTCACTGCAGCGATTTCCTCCAGCGTGGTAATTCCCCGCCTGACAAGCTGCAGACCCGAAAATCTCAATGACTGCATTCCGCGTCGCAAGCCCTCTTGCCGGATGGCTTCATCGTCAACAATGTCGCCCGCCTTCAGGATGAACTGGCGGATGGTTTTCGTGAACGGCAGGGCCTCATAGATCGCTGTTCGCCCCTTGTATCCTTTGAGACAACTAATACACCCGACGGGCCGGTACAGCTTGGCATCCGCGACCTCTTCCTCCTTCATACCGAGCTTTATGAGTGCTTCAAGATCCGGTTCGTCGACCGGCACCTTGCAGCGATCGCAAAGCTTCCGAACGAGTCGTTGCGCCAGAATGATATTGATGGAGTAGGCGATAAGGAACGGCTCCACTCCCATCTTGTAAAGGCGCGAGACCGCGCTCGCGGCATCGTTTGTGTGGAGCGTGGAGAGCGTCAAATGTCCCGTGTTCGCAAGCTTGATGGCCATTTCCGCCGTCAATCTATCGCGGATTTCACCCACCATCACGATGTCAGGATCATGTCGCAGGATGGCTCGAAGAGCGCCCTCAAAATCAAGTTTTGGATTGAGCTTCACCTGCCGTGCGCCCTCGATGAAAAACTCAACCGGATCCTCAACCGTGATCACATTGAGTGAGGGATCCATAATGGTGCGAAGCGCCGAGAACAGCGTTGTGCTCTTGCCGCTCCCCGTAGGCCCCGTTACGATGATCATGCCGTACGGTTTCGTGATTGCCTTTCGGAATGCTCCGAGTGAGTAGGGATCGAATCCTACATCTTCCAGCCGCGTGCTGAACTGCGGCTCCTGGAGAACGCGGATAACGATCGATTCGTACTTACTCTTCAATTCCCGGCCGACGGTGGGTATGACCGACACACGGAAACGAACGGTTTTCCTGTCGATTATGAACTGGGCGAACCCGTCCTGGGCTGAGTTACGCTCAAACCGGTCAAGGTTCATTGCCCGATCTTTGACCACGGCAGAAACCGCTTCAGCCCGCGATTCCGTATTTGCGTACCAGAGCGTGAGTTTGCCGTCAACCCGGAAGTAGAACTCTGTCCGCTTTTCTCCCCGCGGGATGACATGAATATCGCTCGCCCCCATCCGTACGGCATCGATAAAAACATTCTCGACGAGGTCCACGAGCCCGCTGCGATTGATCTCCTCTTCCAGCTCCTGCTCGTACATCTCCACATCTTCTTCGAGCTCCGCTCTCCGATCCCGCGCATCAGACTCGAGGTCAGCGTACCCCGACCGCGTGATGTTCACCCGCTGCCAGAGATCCTCCCACTGTTTTAGTTTGACATAACAGATTTCAAACTTCTGGAAAGGAAATGCGCGGGCAATGGAGTACACTTCTTTCCGTGTCGGATCAGGCGTCACAACAAACAGCCGCTCAGGACGATCAGGATCCATCGTGTACGCCAGTGCGCGAAACTCCAGCGCCATGCCGCGAACCGTCGCCGGAAGAGCGTTCAACTGTTTCCTGATGAAGGCGAGCGTCTCGTCATTCAACTCGTCTTCTTTGATATGAAGCTTCCGGAACGCGTAATAGTCGGCAATTTCCTCGTACACCAGGTCACGATCGACGTGGAGATCGTCGACAAGGACTTGCGGGAGTTTCCGCCGTTTCTCATGCGGTTCACGGCTCAGGATCTCGAGGGCCGAGAGCAGCTGATCGGCTGTAATGATCTCCTTTTCGACGAGCAGGTCGCCGAACTCCCTTTTCGCTTTCCGGGTTGGGGTAGTCGTGGTCATGATCGCTCTATTGCACTCGCAGGTCCACGATACTGTCAGGCACCGTACTTGATCGTTGTTGTTGCTGCTGCTTCGGCTGAATCTTGATGGACGCTGTTTCAGAGGAGAGCAGCGTCAGAAACACCATCGAGAACATGATAAGCATGGAAACCGCAACTTCGATGACGTTCACCAGGTTCTTCATCGCATACCTGTTTTCCATCTCGTAGTAGTCGGCCAGCTGCATCGAGGTCGATTTGACGCTTCCCGTCTCAGCCGCGGTGCGGAACCGCGAGATGATCATCTCCGGGAAAAAGCCTGTCATCTCCATCGCTTTCCAGAATTCCGTTCCGTACTTCAACATCGTCGGAATCGCCACGGACTTCATCTGCCTCTCGAGATGCCGGTTCCTGCTCGCCTCCGCCGCATGATGGATCGCATCGATATTTTCACCCGATGTGTACAGGATGCCAAGGACTCGACAGAACAATTCAGAGCTGGTGTTCCTAAGGATGCGACCGACGTACGGAACCCGGACTACCCACTTGTCGAACCAGATTCTGCCGTTGAGCGTCCCAATATATGCGTAGAATGCACCGATAGCGGCTGCAGTTAAGATCAGGATGAGCCAGATGTTGTCCTGAAGAATTTCGCTGACTTCCATCGAAAAGGCAGTCAGCGGCGGCATTTCGCCCATCACCGGCGCCAGCATTTCCACCATCTTGGGGAGCAGGTACATGATATAGAAGACCAGCGCTCCAATCAACGCGAGGGCGGTAACGGCCGGAAGAACCATCGAGCTCAACAACCCTTTTTTGAAATCGGCCTGGCGCTCGACGAATTTGGCGACGCTCTCGAAGATCGTCTTCATGTCGCCGCTTTTCGACGCAATCCCAAGCATCAGTGCAGTATCTTGACCAATAACCTTTCCCTGCCGGACGAATGCTTCGCGGGAATCAACACCTTCTTTTAGATCCCTGATGATCGCGCGAAGGGCGCTGCGGAGATTCTTGTCACGAACATGAGTAGACATGATCTGAAGAATCTCGTTGTAAGGCAGCTTCTGCTCCAGCAACTTGGCGCTCGTGCCAATGAACGTTACGACCTCTTCGGGGGAGGCAGCGAAACGAACATCGTAAAAGCGACCGACATTCTTGACGGTGAATCCGAGTTTCTGGAGGGCGTCAACAACTTCTTCTTTGGAGTACGCGCTTTGAACGCCATCAATCTGCGTGGTGCCTCTCAGGACACGATATGAGTACGATCTCTTCTTGACTACGGAAATATTCTTCCATCCGTACGTTTTCGCAAGAGTCTGTGCCCGCTTCCTGGCGGCGAAGATCGACTGGGACGTAATATAGCGCTGGATTGATCGACCGGATTGATCGACTCCCTGGATGCGGTATTCAGATGCGTTTAGCTGAGGCATCAATAATCTCGCCTGTCACAAACTATCATCTCATCGTCCGGCACTATCGTAATCTGGCCCGTACTTGTTCTGCAGTGGCGGCAGTACATGCCGTGTGGATGCGCAATCGACATACAACACTTGGTGCAACCGTCGATTCGCTTCCTTCAATCTATACAATATACAAAAGAAATGTTGTTCAAGGATATGGGAAAAATTGCCGTGAACAGGAGTCAAATGGTATCGATTTTCCTGTCCAGTTTGGTGGTCAACGGGAACACCTGAGAAAGACTCCCTTTGCCCAATCTCCTTGATTATGCAAAAAGAGTCTGTGCGATCGTTGCGAATCGGAGGGCGGAAAAGGTCGGTATGTCAGGAGATGAGAAGAGATGGGCGGTTCGCAGAGCGAACCAAGAAGCTAGATTTTGCTCTTCAGCCATGGCTGAATTTCCACGACCCCGGACTCCAGCGGTTGCCGCCCACGGCTGACCGATATACTGATCGCCGAGCTCTCCACGCAGACCAGTCTTGACCCACACCACTCGCAAGATTACTCACACTCTGACGCGAGCAAGCATTTGCCGCGTTGAAGGCAAATGCGATATTGATTGGAGTGCATGAATGGAGTTGTAAAGGAGTTGTTAGCTTTGCCGCTCCGGACACTAGTTAAGCTGATATCTTGTTAACTGCCATTGACCGCGCACAGCGGTCCTATAGCCCGGTTTCGTACCTGTGGCCAGGCTGCCGGTTCCGTTGACTCTCTTCACTTCGACAGAATACGTCCTGACATAATCCTGCAATGCACGGACATCCTGCAATCCTTTGTTGACTGGCACAGTGACCGTGACAGTACCGGTTGCGTTATATCCAGCGTACGGCACATAGAGATTGTAGGTGTATGTCCCACCGTTTTCGCCCAAGGCTGTCTTCGTAGCGGCAATACTGAGCGCACTCATGTTCCCCATAAGGTCACGATAAGTCTTGACATTAGTCTGGACTCTGTACACCGCCGCACGGAACGCCGCGTCTGTGACGCGCTCTGTCTGCGAAATCTGTCCTATCTGGTCCGCGGCCACAATGTCGGTGAGCTGAGCCTGCTTAAGAGCTACAGTGTAGATGCCCACCAAGAGTGTCGTAGCACCGACAAGTACGATTTTCGATCCATTTGACATAATGGCACCCTTGGACTAGAATAACCGAGAAGGATAAACGGTGAAATCACTCGAAATTGTTGAATCAGGAGTACCTAAGTTCCCGACCGCATTACCTAAGAGTACGCGAATTCGCCTGATCTTGGTGTACGGCAGGCTTACTATAGAATCGCCATTAGCATCATAGTACTTGAAGCTTACCTGAGTGAACTTGTCTCCCAACAACAGAGCGGAAAGATTATTCACTTTCCGATATAAGCTGTAGCGCCCTAAACTATTAGGATAGTTGCAAAAGTACTTGATAGTGTATCGAGCCGTGGAGCTACTCGTGTCTGCCCAGAATTCCATATTGGTCGGATCTGCATCTTGAAAAGTGTTATCAGACCGCCAAATGCTACTATCGATGTCATAGCATGCATTCGACAAATCTGCATACATGATACTGTCTACCAGAGTATGAAGTGATCTTGCATTCGCCTTTGTCGATCGCTTGTAGAGAGCATCGTTCATATTCACCACCAGAGTTAACGCGACAACAATCATCGAAGCTCGGACGAACCAAGAACCTATGATGTCAATGAAGATATTCATTTTTCTGAACCGAGGCTAGTCGAAGTTTCAACATCTGACTCGCCTCTCGTGTGTTTTCCATATCTCAATAACAGTACCACAATACCCATATGTGATTTACCGGCCTAATCATTAGGAATCTCAGGAATCTCAAGAATGACACTTCAAAATTCCGGATAATCCAGAAATACTAAAGGAAGCGTTCTGATATTTTCAGAATCCAGATACCCCAGCAAAACCTGGAGAAATACGAGATTTTGAACCAAATTAGTACAATAGGCGATTTAGCGTACGAAAATGGTACACTTACCCAAAATTCCCATTGTTGGGTATAGGAATCACTCTCAACCTCCGACTTGGCCTCCTCTCAATCTGATTCCGAGCCGGGAGCATTTGTCATAGAGCGTCTTCTCGGGGACGCCAAGGAGCTTCGCGCTCTCCTTGATGTTCCATCCGGTGCGTTCGAGCGTGCGATAGATGGCAACCCGCGCCGCAGTATCACGCGCTTCCCGCTCAATGACAGGGAGAGACTCACCATCAACCACAGGGATGCTCGAATCAACCATTTCTTTCGGCAAGTGCTCCGGCTCGATCGAAGCACCGGGCGAAAGGAGAATGGCACGCTGGAGGATGTTCTCCAGCTCACGAACATTCCCCGGCCAGTCGTACTGCATCATCAGCTCCAGCGCCTGGGGACGCACGGTGATCGACGGCTTGTTCAAGCTGGCGCCGAAGCGGCGCAAAAAATGATCGACGAGCAGCGGAATGTCTTCCCTGTGCTCGCGCAGGGGCGGAAGGTGAATGGGGTACACATTAAGGCGGTAGAAAAGATCCGTACGGAAGGAGCCGCGCTCAGTCATTACATTGAGATCGCGGTTTGTCGCAGCGAGGACGCGCACATCGACAGGAATCGGGCTTGTCCCGCCGATCCGATCGATCTCTTTTTCCTGCAGCGCTCTCAGCAGTTTTACCTGCAGGTGAACATCGAGTTCAGCAATCTCATCAAGGAAAATCGTTCCGCCGTCCGCAAGCTCGAACTTCCCAAGCTTCGTGGCGCTCGCTCCGGTGAAAGATCCTTTCTGATGACCGAAAAGTTCGCTCTCGATCAGCTCTTTCACCAGCGACGCACAATTGACGGTAACGAAGACGCGCTGGCTTCTTTTACTCGCGGCATGAATCTCCCGTGCAACGAGTTCTTTGCCTGTCCCCGATTCGCCGGTAATCAGCACCGTCACGTCGGTCATCGAAACCCGCTGCACCGATTCGTACACACGCTGCATCGAGGAGCTCATGCCCACCATACTGCCGGAGACGCGCTGAACTTCCTCGCGCAACAGCTCGTAGTCGCGCTTCAGCTCTCTCTCTGCGAGCGCTTTCTCGACAAGACTATTGAGCTCTTCTACCTTCGGGGCTTTGGAAATGTAGTGGTAGGCGCCCAGCCGCATCGCCTCGACGGCACTTTCGACAGACGGTTGTCCGGTGTGAATAACAACGGGAAAATCGGGCATGGACTCTTTGACGCGCTTGAGAACATCGAGTCCGTTGCCACCCTCACCAAGCACGAGTTCAAGGAGCATGACATCTATTTTCTTGCGGGCCAGGAGGTCGAGGGCCTCAGCTTCTGTCTGAGCGGAGAGAACATTGAACGCTCCCTCCAGGGAGGAGCGGAAACTCTCGAGGAAGAGAGCATCACTATCGACGACGAGAAGGGTGCGGATCTGCTCCATGATCTCCCTGGGTAGGTGGTAGTCCGGTTTGGGCCGCCTAAATTAACAAATTCCTTTATCAATATGAAACTGCAGTTTTTGCGAATGCTACCCTGTAGTTCAATATCGCATGAACACACACCGGGGCCGGGGCATTCTGTCGACAACCCCGTGCATTGAGCTGCAGTGTTTGTGTCCTTTGATGGATTCGTGCCGCGCCAGAAGTGCGCCTTTGCGTAAGGCGCTCGCACAAGGTTCGAGGGAATGACTGACACAATCGGCCTGTAGCCGGCGGTGGGATGAGTCAGTGCATGGGACTCGTGTAGGGAGCTACGCCCGGAACCGAGGCGTTTGGTTGTGGACGCTGTAGGGATCCCCGCCCGCCCTCAGATCTAGCTCATCCTGCGGTCGGGCGGGGAACCTACGACCTCCGCCTTGTCCCAAAACCGCCCACGAGCGATTTGCAGCGCGTGGCCGCGGTTTTGAGGATCCCGACGACTTGTGTCGGGATAAGTTTTTGTGGACGCTAGTGGGATCGAACCACTGACCTCCTGCTTGTAAGGCAGGCGCTCTGAACCAGCTGAGCTAAGCGTCCAATAAACCGATGCGGGTGCGTCGATGTTAAGATACGAGATACTTCCCTCCATTTCAACACAGCGCGGTTTCTGCGATTCGGGGCCGTTTCGCTCTCAGCTTCGCACCAGATACTGGAATTTCAGGAAGTACTGCCGGGCCGTTTGCCTGATTCCGAATGGAGCACCAAAATCAGACAGGTCGTACGTTGAGCCGGCGTAGAAAATGGTGAAGGGATTCAGTTTATAACTGAGCAGGGGATAGAAATCGATGGCTTTGTTGAACTGGTCATACTGTCCGATTACGCGCAGGAAGATCTCCGGAGTAAACTGATAGATCCCCACCACACGCGAAATGTATCCATCGTAGAAGAGCCTTCCGGACGCGACGCTCGATAACCGAGCCCGTGAGTAAGAGAGATCGACCTGCAGACGAGAAGTGGGACGGAGCGTCGCCGCCAGACTGATGTCGTGCCCTTTCCCCATCTCCGGATCGGCAGACCGCCGTATGAACCGGCCGAACGCCCCATCGAACCTCAGCGTAAGAGCGCTCGACGGACGCGCCGTCACGTCTATCTGTGTCCGGTTGATATTGTCGAACTGCAGGCCGCCGAAGAGCTCGTCATTCAGCGCGAAGTACGTGAGACTGACATTGATCTGATTCTTCAGCTGAGCGGTGATTCCCGGAACAAACCACTTTTCTTTTCTGGTACCGTCATAATTGAAATGAAGCCCGGTGTTCCCCATAATCGTCCAACTGTCCATGAAGGCATTGTTCGGATAGAATGTGTACTGCTGCTGCAGAAACGCAATGCGCGTGTTGTTGTTCGGCACGAAACCGCTTTGTGCCTGGAACGTCGGAGAGCGATCCATGTACAGCAGAGTCACGCTGTAGTCGCGTGCATCCCTCCGAATGCCGAGTTGATAGGAACCTCCCCCGTATTGTTCGCCGTCAAATGCGGCATCGTGCCCCGTGCTGCCGAATGCCCTCGTGCTGGAAATGAGGCTGAGGTCATTCGGTTCTTTCGTATCTGAATAGGAGAACTCACCACGAAAAGCATAGTTCTCCCAAAACCTGTAGCTCCAGTCGAGACTTCCCACGTAGTTGTGCGCCGTCGATGTATTCCTGGCCGTCATCATTCCCCCAACGAAAGTCTCGTTTCCAAAATCATACCGGGCACGCGCAACGTTGGAAAATGATTTCTCATTTGTTGCTATAAAATCGGAGCTTTCTTCGCCGGGGACGATATAGGGTGTGTTGCGATCGCTCGCTGCAAGATAACCGAACGAGAACGATCCTGATTTCCCAATCACTCTTGCGGCACCAAGCGGATTGTTGATAGTACGCGAATAGAGGGTCCCGGTCTGGTTCTGAAACAAGTCAGCGCCATAAAGGAAGAATGGACGCTTCTCGAGATAGTTCAATGCAAATGTTGAATTAACGCTGATCTGTGTCGCGTCAGATTCCACCTGGCTGAAGTCCGGGTTCACCACAGCTTCCACCGAAAGGTCCGGGCCTGGCGAGTACCGGATACCGCCTCCGAATCTCCCCTTCAGTTTGCCGTTTTCGAACCGGGTGGACGGATCCGACTCATTTCGGAGCGCCCCCCGCTGCTGACCGGCGACATAGGGGAGCAGCTCTACCGAGTTCGTAGATTGCACATCGGCGATCCCGACAATCATTCCTCCCTGACACAGGTAGCATGGATTGTTCCGATCATAGGGAGTCCATGAAACTTGTTCACGGCTTGTGCGCGGAAGATTCCTGAAGAACAGAGCAACCCAACTCTGCTCCCGCACCGATGGGAACCGAAGGCTCTTGAGCGGAATAGCCAGAATTGCACTCCAGCCGGAATCGCTGATCTCCGCGGCGCTCTCCCAGACCGTATCGAAACTATCATCTTCGTCGCCACCAACCCTCATCAGGTCTGCCTGGATCCCGTATGGATTGACCATGAATTCGTACGCCCGCTGGTAATCGCCGTATGTGTCAAGGATGACCCCTGCATAATCATCATCGAAGATCTTGTCCCTGTCGGTGATATGAGCCCGGATCCCTGATGGATTCGTGTCTTTGCAGTCAAATCCAAAATAGACGTAATCGGCCGTGTACAATATGCGCAGGGTCGTCTTCTGAGATGACGGCGTGTTTTCACCGGGTGTCACTTCAAATGCTAGTTGGACCGGCTTTGCAAGATTCCACCGAGGATCAGAGAGTTTTCCCGTGAGTTCTATCTCGCTCTCTATTCGGACTGCATCGATTCGCTGTCTTGCGGAGTCGGGAGCAACGTGGGCGATCGAAGTCTCGAAAGCACTGAAAACAAACAGGAAAAAGAAAATTCTCAACTGCATCAGAAATGCCCTCAGTACTAAAGGTGATCGAGATGACGCGTTGGCAGGATTTGATGGACTTTGTGACGACGGGAGTCTCGATCAGTCCGTCGTCGACGCAGCCGATGACGAGATTTCGTTCACGCGCTCGACGGGAACGGACCGCTTGCTAGTGCCAACATCTTCAGAGCCCGTCGTGTTCCGCTATGTGCCTGTCCCGCTTGCAGGATCTCCCGCTCTTTGGGAGTCATTCTTTTTGGCAGCGGGAAATCCGCCCGGTGGCGGGGAGGACGAACTATGGGATTCCATCTGTTTGTGTGGGCGCAGGATCTGCTTCTGCCGATTACGACCCACGTACAAGGCCTCAGATATTGGTCTCATAATGGGATTGGTCGGTTCGTCGAGTTTTGTCATTTTCAATCGATTTTCAACCATTTCCAGCGAGCAGGCCACGCGATGGCTCGGCTTTTCGTAGTCTCACAATGACGCATTGGTATCGTTGTGAGACGGGACTCTTGTGGAATTGTCATAAAATATGGCCTTTTCTTGTTGTTTCTGGT
>DOWV01000255.1:7665-7964 GCA_003519375.1 Bacteroidota bacterium | reverse complement strand
CCCTTGATTCCGCCCTCCCACTCCGGAAACTCATCCGCTTTATGCACATTATTCTTCCAGTGCAGCGGCTGGAGATTGTCGATGTGATCGGTGCCGCCCTTCGAAACCGGAACGATGTGATCGATCTCCCACCCGTACTCTGTCTCCTTCCCAAACTCATCTTTCTCAATCGACGCTCCGCAGGCATCTCTCTTGAAAAAAGTGAACCACATATCCTGCCGGGCCTTCGCCCATACTTTCGCTATCGTCTCCCGATCAAATGCCTCGCCGGTAGCAGTAGTGTTCCGCTGTCTGGTCAT
>DOWV01000255.1:2033-7487 GCA_003519375.1 Bacteroidota bacterium | reverse complement strand
GCCTGCCGGCAGGCACGGCGCCTTTGGCGGACAAGTCTAAGGTTTCAGGTTCCAGGTTCAACGTTCGAAGCTGGCTGTCTGCAGTCTGCAAGCTGCCCGTCCTGCTTCAGCAGGACGAGGTCTCGTCGCGACTTCGTCGCGACGGATAATCTGCAGTCTGTCCAAAACAATCCATTTGTGAGCGAATCGCGGCGACAGGCGAAAAGTGAGACGCTGCCTCATCGACGCGCTGTCGGTAGTTCATCTGGTCCAATCTGGAACACATTGCCGGAACAGGCGGGCGGCAAAGTGACGAAATCTATGGCGGGGAGAAGGGACTCACAATACCGTACGTACGGTATTTTTCGAATGACTCAAGTTGATACACTCAGCGCTAAATGAGCCTCTCTTTATTGGCTTTTGTCACCAAAGCCTGCCGCGAGTGCACGTTGAGCTTTTGGTAGATATTCTTGACGTGCGTCTCGATGGTGTAGAGGCTCAGCTTCAGACTCGTCGCGATTTCAAGCGTCGTTTGTCCGCTCGAAATAGACTGAAGGATGAGGCGCTCACGCCGCGTCAGACGATACGGGTTCTCATCGTTCTGGCCGAGAAAGACATGCATGATCCTCTTCGTCACCATCGGATCGAGCGGCGTTCCACCCTTCTCCACGTTCTCGATGGCGTGAATGATCTCCTCCGGCGTCGAGGATTTCAAAAGGTACCCCGACGCGCCGCGGTTCATCGCGGTGCGGATGTTTTCGTCAAGGTCATGCGACGTGAGCATGAGGATCTGTACGTCGGGATCGATCCTCTTGATCGATGAGATGGCATCGAGCCCCGACATCTGCGGCATCTTGATGTCGAGCAGGATCACATGCGGCCGCGGCACTTCCGTCGGAAGCGTCTGCAGCGCGGTCCTCGCAAAATGAAATGTCTTCACGCACTGCACCGAATCACTCTGATTGAGCGATTCGGCGAGTATGAAACAGAATCCCTGGTTGTCGTCAATGACCCAGACCGGGATCTTCCCGTTCGTCGATGATGTCGATTCCATAAGCACTCTCCATTCACAACAGCATTCCACCAACTTCATTCGAATAAAAACCTCAGAGTCATTGCGAGCGAAGCCCCGGCTTGTCGGCCGCTCTGTTTGCCGGAAGGGGCGAAGCGTGAGATTCTCTACTCACCGCTCGCGGGAAGATACACCCGGAACGTCGTCCCCTCCTCCGCAACACTCTTGACGGTGATGTACCCGCGGTGGCTCTGCACAATCCCCTGAGCGATCGAAAGCCCGAGTCCCGTTCCTTCGCCGCGCTCCTTCGTCGTGAAGAACGGTTCGAAAATGCGGTCGCGGTTCTCGTCCGGTATCCCTTTGCCGCTGTCCCGCACGCTGATAACCACGTACGGACAGCTCTCCACATCGGGAAATTCATCCAGCAGACTCTCATCAGGATCCCGCCGCTCAACCGCGACGTCCAGCACACCGCCCGACGGCATCGCGTCACGGGCGTTGACGAGAAGATTGAGCAACACCTGTTTCAGCTGGTTGTGATCACCGGCCACGAAACAGGGCCTCCCGTTCACATGGCGACGCAGGTCGATAGAGCTCGCGACTCCCGGGGCAAAGATGTCCAGCACCTCATCCAGGATCTGAACAACGTCCAGATGCAGACGCTGGCCCGAGATACCGCGTCCGTACGTCAGAATCTTCTGCACGAGCTCGAGTCCGCTGCGGGCGCTTTCTTCAACCGTATTCAGGATGGGCCTGGCCGATTCGTCGGTGAGCTTTTTCCGCAGAAGCGGAATGGACATCGCCACCGGAGCAAGGATGTTCTGAAGATCGTGCGCGATACCGCCGGTCAGGAGCGCAATGCTCTCCATCTTCTGAGCCCTGATGAACTGCGATTCGAGCTTCCGTTTCTCCGTCACATCGGAATTGACGATCAGGATCGCCAGCCGCCCCCGGGATCCCTTCTCGATCCGCTTCCACCGGCTTTCGACCAGAATGTCTTTTCCGTCTTTCCGGCGTTGCCGCTGCTCGCCGTTCCACTCGTCGTACTGCCTGACGTCTTCCATCGCGCCGGTGAAATTCTCCCATTGCTCGTCGCTGTAGAGAAGCGCGCCGAGCGCTCTTCCCATCGTGTCGAGCCGCGACCAGCCGTACATTAACTCGGCTCCCGAGTTCCAGTACTCGATGATGCCATGGCCGTCGACAACGATGACCGCATCCTGCGTCTGGTCGAGCAGCGTCCCCTGCTCCCTGATCTTCTCTTCGAATTGCTTTCGCTTCGTGATATCGACCATGACTGCCTCGGCAAGATGGTCTTCGCGCGTGATCTTCGCCGAGAACAGGAGCCAGAGCTCCTCGCCGTCGCGGCGGGAGGCATGGATCTCGTATTCAGAGATGAAGCCGTTCGCCTGCAAAGATTGATGGATGGCCTGGCGGGCATAGTCCGGAAGGTTGAGTATACTGCCCTGTAGCTCCTCGTTGCTCGTGCACCGGAAAAGCGACCGGACGGCCTCATTCGATTCGACGACCGTCCAGTGCTCAAGCGAGAACTTGATGATGCCGGCAACGGAGTTTTCAAACAGGCTCTTGTACCGCTCCTCGCTGCGCTGTACTTCTTCGAATTTCGCCTGCTGGGCCTCGGTCACTCTCCGGTGACTCGAGAACATCACCATGATGTAGCCTGCGGCGAGCGTCAGAAGGAGCAGCGTCCCTGCGACAAGAACCCAGATTATTTCGGGCGTTGAGGTTTGCACAGCAAGCCTTTCGTATAGAAAAGGTTGGCCATAATGAGCAAAATCCAATTGATCTGCCAGGCCATGATGAAAATTTCACGATTCATGAATGCAAGTTGATTGCTCAAGCCAAGAACGAGCAGCGTGCCCGAGGAGTAAAGCAGAACGGCCGTTCCGACCCAAAAGAGCGGCCGTTCGATGAACAGAGTCTCCGATTCCTTTGCCCCGAAGTAAAGAGATGCAATCGACATAATGACCGCCACAACTCTCGAGAGCAGTGCCATCCGATTGTTGAGGTGGCCCGGGTCATCGAGAAAGATCTTGTCGGCGATCCACACCAGAACGAATATCGATGTGCAGAGAACAAGCAGCCTCCTGGCAGTGCGGCTCTGCACCATGAAATAGAAGACACAGGCGGTCAAGAATAGCTCGATTGGTCTGTAGTCGTTCAGAAGCTCGAGATTTCTAATCTTCCTCAAACTCAAGATGTACGCGACCGCGCCCTCACAGTAGTTAGCAATGCATAGCCATGCCAATGCCTTCGCCGCCGTATCGAGTCTATGATATCTCACCAGTGCGACCATCGCCGCCAGGAATGAGCTTCCGACTACGAAATAGACAAGGATCGGGAGTTTCACAATTTTACCTTATTTGACGAGTGGGCTCGCGATGCCACACAAAGGCGGACACGGAACCCAATCATCGCCAAGAATTCCACTGGCCATATCCTTCCCCTGCGCATCAACGCCAACGAGCACGAGAGATGGAGATCCGTCTTCCTTCTGCGCATAATAGCATCGGACGCCAATGCAGCCTTCTTGCGCGAGAATCTTGTCAAAAATGCTTCTGTCGAAGTATCCACCCTTAACCGAATACTTTGGAGACGCGGCGTAGTTTTCAACATACTTCACCGCCTGGTCAAGTGTGATGATGTGATTGTTCGCTCCGGTGTACTCTTGCGGTCGGGCGCCGGCGTTCGTCGCTCCCGTCGAAACCAGGAAAAGAACAAGTGCTGTCAGCACAGCAGCCGAGAGTAAGGTAAAGAATTTTCGTTTTGTTGTTTGCATGGAAGCCTCCCTATCAGGAAGTGTTTGGGGAGATCGGCCGATTGCGGAAGATCAGCTCTCTCCCCGGAGTCTTGTTTTCCGCCCGACTATGGTACTTGGGGGCCGCCTGATGCACAATACCGTAAACTTGGTATTTTTCAAGTTCGCCCGTTTTTCCTCTATCTGCTTACATCAAAAACAGTTAGGACGAAGAATCGGAGAAATTCGACCCCCCTTGAAAAATGGCGTCGCGGTCGGAGACGTACTAGGCGGGCCTTTCTTCGTGTGAGGAGTCCGACTTCCGAGGTGGGGAACGGGAAAGCATTCGGACAGCTACGCCGACCAAATGAAAAGTCCGGCCTCCCCATCAAGCAACCGTGAGAGGTCGGACTCTTTTCATGTAGCTGCAATGACGGCGCTATTTCGGTCTGAAGCGGTAGTAGTGCGGCTCCCACTGAGCCTTGCGGATGACGCGCTCATATTCTTCGTCGCTCAGGAGACGACCGAGGCCGGAATCGCGCGCTTCGATCGCCACTGCCTTCGCGATGTGTAACGAGACATCCCTGATGTCCTTCATGCTCGGCAGGAGCATGTTCCTGCTGCGCTGCTCCGGTGTCACGAGCGCACTCAAGGCTCTGCTCGCGCTCAGGAACATCTTCGATGTCACTTTCGACGCGCGGCTCACCAGCGCACCCAATCCCATGCCGGGATAGATGAACATGTTGTTGCACTGCGACGTGATGAGCTCCTTCCCTTCGTACTGGAGAGGTGCGAACGGGCTCCCCGCCGCCATAAACGCCTTCCCCTTCGTCGCCTTCACCACTTCTTCGGGCGTGCATTCGGACTTGGACGTAGGATTCGAGAGTGCGAAGATGATCGGATGGCCCGTATTTTTCGCCATCTGCGTGAGAATCGCTTCGTTGAAGAGTCCGTTTTGCGCGGTAACACCGATCAGGACGGTCGCCTTTGAATTCCGCACAACGTCCGGAAGCCTGATCACGCCGGGATTCTCGAGTTTCCACCCTGCCACCGTCGACCGCTTCTGTACGAATTTCTTCTGATATGGTTCGAGGCCCGGCGTATCCTCCATCAACAGACCCGGGGCATCGACGGCAAAAATGCGGCTCTGGGCTCCCTCATCGGATGCGCCCTCTTCCTTCAGCATCGTCCAGATGTTATTAGCGATGCCCGAACCGGCCTGACCCATCCCCACAACGATGTACCGCTGGTCGCTGAAACGCTCCTTCTTGATGTCCATGGCCGTCAGAAGCGCGGCAAGCGACACCGCACCGGTTCCCTGGATGTCGTCATTGAACGAGAGAATCCGGTCGCGATAGCGCTCGAGCAGCTTGAATGCTTTGTGCTTGGCGAAGTCTTCCCACTGCAGAAGCGCGTTCGGGAAGTTCCGCTTCACGCCGAGGACGAAGCGCTCGATGAACTCATCGTACTCCTTCCCTTCGAGCCTCCGCTGGCAGTATCCGAGGTACAATGGATCGTTGAGCAGCCGGTCATTGTTCGTCCCGACATCAAGACAGATCGGAAGGCAACACGAGGGATGGAGTCCGCCCGCCGCGACGTAGAGATTGATCTTTCCGACCGGAATACCCATGCCGTCCGAACCGAGATCGCCCAGGCCCAGGATTCTTTCGCCGTCGGTCACAACGATGAGCGACACTTCCGGCAGCGG
>DOWV01000255.1:355-1774 GCA_003519375.1 Bacteroidota bacterium | reverse complement strand
GTGTAGACAATCGGGAGCATCTCGATGAGGTGCTCCTTCAGGAGGCTGTAGAACAGTGTCTCATTCCGGTTGAGCAGTGACTGAAGAAAGATGTACCGTTCGATGTCATCTTGCTTTCGGCTGTACATTTCATAGCTGCGGGCGCGCTGCGTCTCGATCGTGGAGACGTTTGCCCGGACAAGACCCGAGAGTCCAATGCTCAGGCGCTCTTCTTCGGAGAACGACGACCCTTTGTTCAGAAAAGGATCGTTCAGCACCTGCTGCCCCCGTAACGCAACTTCGATATACTCTTCGTTTGTGAGCGGATCAATTTTCAACGAGTAAGTTTTCATTCGTGTTGTCTCCGGTAGTTGAATTACCAATCGCGTGAAACACGGCTATGAAATCTAAGGAGAAAGAGATGGAGGTGAAAGAAGAATCTGAGTCGATTTCGGATGGTTCGACTTCCCGCCTAACATCGAGTATTCCTCATGGCAGGCGCTCACCACGGATTGCGGAATGTGGAATGACGTGGTCAGAAATCAGAAGTCAGTATGCGCCGCAGCGAGGTGCCACGCACCTCTCTTGTAGAAGTCCGTTTTCTTCATGTGCGCTCTCAGGTAGAAGACGGACTTCTTACATGTGGTGCGTGGCACCTTCATAGTTATTCGCCGGAATCAGAATCGACACCAGGATTGCTTTTGGCAATCTCACTTCCGATTATTGGATCGTAGCTTAAAAGCAGAAGAGAAGAATCACGCCGTGTCGATTGTAGCATGCAGGCGAATCTTCAGAGAATGATAAAGCTCGCAGATGAGTTCTTTGAAGCGAGGACCGATCCCGAGCAAATCAATGTGACCCCCCGGGCGAGAGCGAGGTTGGAGCGGATGCATCCGGCCACACTGTCGGCTAAGACTACAAGGAACGGGCCGATTGCGTGGATGCTTGTCATCCCTACGACAACAACGCTGATGAGGAAATTCATCGACGGACAAATCGGCGAGAATGAGCTCCTGAAGCGGACACCGGTTGGCCGTCCCTATCAGGCGGTGTATCTCTGCTCCGCACTTGTTCTGCCGGAGTACAGAGGCAAGGGAATTGCGAAACGACTTCTGACGAAAGCGATCAGGTCCATGCGCCGCGATCATCCGATTGAATGCCTCTTTTACTGGGCTTTCAGCAAGAAAGGGGGAAAACTCGCGCGCTCTGTTGCTCGAGCGGCGAAGCTTCCGTTGATGCGGAGGATCGGATAGGATAAGGCCCCTATTTCACCGAATGAAGTGCCACGCGGTTCCCCTCGCAATCTTCAAAATGTCCCACGAATCCAAACTCCCCGATATCCATCTTTGTACGGATGATCTTCCCGCCGTTCTTCTCCACCCTGGCCAATGTCGCATCGATGTCATCTACCGAAAAATACACCATCGATCCGGAATGTGA
>DOWV01000255.1:0-224 GCA_003519375.1 Bacteroidota bacterium | reverse complement strand
CCGAGAACAGTCTCATAGAACTTCTTCCCGCGTTCCATATCGTTCACGGGAATTTCGAACCAGTTTACCGGATTAGCCGCCACAATACATCCTCGAGTGTCATATAAATGATCAGAACCCAGCCAGAGATGCGGTCGAAAACATTAGATTTGCCGCGAAGTCACCCCGCCCCCGCCAGACCATCGACGTTCTTCGTTGGCGGGCTGGCGACCGGCGATCAGGCG
>DOWV01000302.1:7026-16350 GCA_003519375.1 Bacteroidota bacterium | reverse complement strand
CAAGGGTAACAACGTTGATTTTCGGTGTATGGTTTCTCGTCATCCTCTTCACGCCTCATCACGAAAGCACAACAAAATCAATGTAAAGATACACAATGGGTGCTACAAATACCAGGCTG
This sequence comes from Bacteroidota bacterium, assembly GCA_003519375.1. Taxonomy (GTDB): domain Bacteria; phylum Bacteroidota; class Ignavibacteria; order UBA10030; family UBA10030; genus UBA9647. The sequence continues at coordinate 16,231 of DOWV01000302.1, read as the reverse complement.
TCAAACCGGTCATAGACCCCGCCATGGCCCGGAATGAGCGCAGAGGAGTCCTTCACGCCGGCATCACGTTTGAAACGAGACTCGACGAGATCACCGAGCTGTCCGAACACTCCGACGATGGCGCCGATCACGAGCGCATCCTGGATTCTCAGATATTCGAGCACGAGTGACCGCGCTGCGAGCATACTCAGAAGCGCCGCGACAAAACCGAAGATCGCTCCTTCCCAGGTTTTTTTCGGGCTCACCTTCTCGAAGAGCCGGTGCCGTCCAAGGGTCAAACCTCCAAAATACGCAGCTGTGTCGCATATCCAGATCGTGGCGAAAAGCGAAACAATGGTATAGCCTCCCCAGCGCGAGATCATGGCCAACTGCATATCATCGGCGAACCCCACCTGAAAGAACTTGGACACAGGAAATCCATACGGAAACAGCTCTCGAAGAGAAATCAGTGTGCCAAAGAACAGTGAGATGGCCGTTACGCCGAATATCGTCGTTGAGGCGTTGAGAGTCGGAGATCCTTTGGTACGGAACAGCTCGATCAGGAGAACGAGCAACACGAAGACAAGGAGAACGACAAGGAGAAACTGGAGCTGTGAAAACATCGAGAGCCGAATGCCTCTCGCCTCGAAGAATGAAAACAGTTCGACCTGGATTCGCTCGTACATGAACGCACTATTGATAACAAACCCGGCCGCGAGACCGAATGCTTTGAGTGGGTACGCACCTTTCTTTTCCGCCAGGGTGTAGAATTCGTAAAGAGCGATGCCTGAAATGAGCGCCACAAAACCAAAAAACACGTAGCTGCCGAACATGGACGCCCCGACGATCAGGGGGATAGCCACCAGAGCCACAGCCAGCCGGGTCGGCAATGAGCCAAAGCGGGATTGTTCCATTCACGTCTCCACAGAATGATACAACAGAGCCCTGCCTACATTGAAGGTTTTTTCGTAAGCCGCCAATACCACGAAAACGTCAGGCCGAAGAGTGTCAGGGCAAGAACGAGTTGAGTCAGAAGCATGAGGATATTCGCCTCAGCTCCTTTTTCGGCCCCGGCGACGAGCTTTTCGTCCACGTTGAAATGCGTGATCACAACTGCCAGAGCGTTGTTCAGAAAGTGGACGGTCATTGCCAGGATCATGCTCTGGGATCTGTAGCGCAACATTCCGAAGAAGATGCCGAGAGCGATGAGAGGTACGACGGCAAAGGGATTAAAGTGAAAAACTCCGAAAATGAGACCGGCCCAAAATGCCGCCCGACCGGGAGAAACGGAGCGCTCAAAACAACTCTGAACCAAACCCCGAAAAAGGAACTCTTCCACGACGGCCGGCGTCACGGCAACGACGAGAACGACAAAGAGGAGTTCGGGGGGACTCTTCGAAGAAACAAGGGTCCGGAACATCTCCTCGATCATCTGCTTCGCCGGATCGATGATCTTTCTGAGTTCCTCCGGGAACGGGATCCTGTCCTGGAACAGAAGATAGATCTGAAGGACCTCCTGGAGGAAGAAGAGGCTCAGGATGGCAAAGAGAGTCTCTCCCCCGCGAGGCACACGCCAGGGGAAGACACGCGAAAAACGGAGGTCAAGAAGTCTGGCAAAAACGAGCGTGGGGAGGAAGATGAAAAAAATCTGCCCCACCATGGTGAAGACCCGATGGAGCATCACGTTATCGGTCGTCACGCGCGAACCGACAAAGAGGAGCGTCAGAAGCCCGCCCACGATCTGATACGATACGAAAATGGCGAAAAGAACGATGAGAGCGAAGAGAACGGGAGAGATCCGGTACCGTTCGGCAAAAGATTGCTGAACCGGCTCAATCTCCGGGGGTGGCGAAACGCTCCCTGGTTGTTCGCTCACGATCGACTATCCTCTGGGTAATTCGAGCTTGATCATCGCCGCGAGCAGCGGGATCATGATTTCGTGGTGTCCGGTGAACGAGTATCCCCGGCCATGCGCCTGCGTCGGCCGCTCCACAACATTGACCTGCGGCCGGTATTGCCTGATCATGTCAAAATTGGCCGTGGAGAAACCTTTTGCCTTGAATCCAAGGTTCCGGGCCACCGTCAGGGCTTTCAGGAACACTTCCGGGAGAATGACGGCCGAGCCGACGTTGAGCACCACACCTCCGCCACGAAGATCTTTGACCGAATTGGCGAGAATCTTGAAATCCCGATAGCTCAATTCTCCTGTTGCTGCTCCATCCATCGTGGGCTGCTGGTGTATGATATCCGTCCCAATCGCAGCGTGAACTGTCACCGGGATGTTGTGCTCGTAACAAGCCGCCAGGATGCTGAGGTTTTTGTTTCGGGCCCGCAAAGCGATAAGTTTCTTGGCGAGCGTCTCACCGTAACCCTCAGTCGTCTCGGCAAACGATCGTACGAGAGCCCGGTTGATGAACTCCCCTGTTTCCCGGGACATGCCGAATTTCCCGTCGAGAATGCTGAGTGCGACATCTTCAGATGTCTTTCCCCACATTGCCGTTTCGACATCGTGGATGGCGGCGGCGCTGTTCATCGCAAGGTGGGAGACGATCCCTCGTTCGACAAGATCGATAATGACGGGCGAAAGGCCCACCTTGATCACGTGGGCGCCCATCATCAGCACCACTGGTTTATTCCGGCGTCGCGAGCTAACGATGTCGCCGACGAGGTCGCGAAGCTCCTGGCCGGCAAGAATCCGCGGCAGCGAATTGATGAAATCAGAAACGCGGGCCTTTTTTGCATCGAGAACGCGGGCGAAGTCCTTTGGAGTGACTTTGCTTTTGCGGTCCTTGATGGAAATGGTCTTGATGCCCGCAAGCTTGATCTGTTTGTACTTGGACATAGCCGTTCACCGTACTTTGGCCGATATCGGGCCGTTGATGCCTGTGTATTCCCTTAGCTCCGCTTCGATGGATCCAACAACCACCTTGGTGCTCACCTTCACCGGGATTTTCCTGTCGTCATCGGTCATCCAAATGATAATTCTTCCTTCGCTCTTGAAGAGCCCGCCCTCCTTCATCAAAGGCTCGACGATGATGCAATCGAATGTTCCAGCATCGACCTCGATGCGCTGACGACCAAGGAATTTCACGGCGAGGGTGTACGTCGAGTCTTTGTAGAAATTCTGAAGATAGATCTTCTCCCCAACGCGGGATTGTGAGTAATCGATCGTCCGGACGAAATAGAATGCGGATACAGCATCGTGGACGTAGGGCGGGATCGGATACTGCTTATCGTTTGCGTAGGCCACACCCTTGACCTGGTCAAACCAGGCGGCGAAGTCACGACGAAACGAGCCCTCCCGTACCTTTTGCGTGAACTTCCAGGGGAAAATTCCCTGCGTATCGAGATAGGTTTCGTAACGGTCTTCCACCTTGTAGATCCATGAAAAGGTTTTTGTGGAGTTCACGGTGAAGAGGACCTGGTACGAAGGGCGGCCGTACATGGTGTCCAGTTTCGGGACGCTCATCACCGCTTCGCCGGCCGTAATGAAACTGTACCCGAGGTCAAAAACGAGACGTTCGCCTACATCAAATGCGGAGTGCTTGATCGTTCGCAGCGATGTGACCGTCTTGTAAAGTTCGATCCTTTCGGACGGCGGGATCACCCGTACCGCATCCTGCGCATGAAGGGAATTACGAGCACCTGCGAGGAGGAGAAAGACGGCAACATATCGGATGACTCTACGCATCAACAATTCGGCCCTTTCATCTCGCCGCAGACTCCCGAACAGCGGATAAGACGTCGTCAACGGTAATCTGATCCATGCAGTCGTTTCCCTGACACGGTCCGCCCTTGCACCTTGGACAGCGCGTATTGTCAGCAGTGAAGACGATTTTCTTGTCCGTCAGCGGACCCCATCGCCTCGGGCTGCACTCCCGAATCGGCGGATACATGGCAACCACCGGTGTTCCGACGGCGGCCGCTATATGGAGCGGTCCGGTCGAATTGGACACGAAAGCTTTCGGCAGTGTCAGAAATGCCGCCAGTTGCTTCAGGTTGAAACGCCCGATCAACGCCCGGGCCGTCCCCTGTGATCGCTCTACCACCATTTCCACGAGCGTGCGTTCTTTCTGATCGCCCGTGACAACCACTTTGATGCCTTCTGCCGCGAGCCGTTTTGCCAGCTCTCCAAACCGCTCCGGGCTCCAATCCCTTGCGGAACCGCCGCTTCCCGGATGGAGCACAACAAACTTCTCACTTTCCAAAATACCCACGCTCTCGAGTTCAGCCACGGCTTTCGCCCGCGCGGCAGCGGGGATCGAGAGGGAGACATTCGGAACGCCTTGCGCATCGATTCCGATGGCCCGGAGCAGAGAAATGTTGTACTCTGCTTCGTGTTTCTCGGCGGTCTTTCGGTGCTCGAACACTCTCCGATTGAAGAGGAACGAATACCAGCGGTACCCCGACCCTATCCTCTCGGGAATGCCGGCGAGGTAGAGCAACAATGCAATACGGAACTTCGGATGCGAGACGACAACCAGATCAAATCGCTGTTCCCGGATCTCGCCGAGCAACTTCCGGAAGCCCTTGCGAGCTTCCCTTTCATCGTAAAGGATGATCTGATCAAGCCCGGTTGTTCCGGCGATCAGCTCACTGGTATACGGCCGGACGAGCATCGCAATCCGGCACGACGGCGCGTGAGCGCGGAGCACCGGGATCATCGGAAGGGTCAGCACTACATCACCAATCCTGTCGGTGCGCACGATAAGAACGTGATTGTAGGTCTCCTTGTTCACTGTGCGCCGATGCTCGATGTGTTCAATATACTGGAAGGCCGTTTGAGCCGCAAGGTGAGGAAGCCGGTGTTGACGCCGGCCACGCGGGGCCGAGTCACGTTCCTGGCTCGACGATTATTATTGATCTTGGGCAGCCAGGTCAGGAGATGAAAACCTTCGCGACGTCCAGCAGGATGGAGGGCTGATTCCAGAGCGCCGTCCGGAAAATGCCGCCCACAGTACGTTTCTCCTCGGGCAACCGGGCCGCCGAGTCGCACAACTTGTTCAGCGAGTCGTCCGACAAATCACTGATGGCTTCTTTGATCCGGTAGAATACTTCATGGCGCCAACCAAGCCGGCTCTGCCATCGCTTCTCGTATTCCTGCAAGAAGTGCTGGTCGTTTTGCTGCAGCGCTTCGGCAGCGACCTGTCCGGCGATCATTCCGCCGATCATACCGCTGATGATACCGCCGCCGGACGTCGGATTCACCTGATGCGCGGCATCGCCCACGATCATCACGTTGCCCTTGACGATCTCGTCACAGGTTTTGGCGCATGGCACACCGCCCGCGATCCGGGTCAACATCGCTGCACCCGGAAACTTTCTTTGCACAAACTCATCAAGCCATCGCACCGCGGATTTCTCTTTCGCGCATTCCACACTGATGCCGATGCCGACATTGGCGCTCTCTTTTCCCTTCGGAAACACCCAGAGATACCCTCCCGGTGCGACCTGATCGCCAAAGTAGAAATCCAGAATACCATCATCAACCTCGATCCCGGACAGGGTTACTTGAGCGCAACTCTCCATGTCATGGATATGACACGTGGTGTCAATGCCGGCCCATTTCCCCACCCGGCTTTCGACGCCATCCGCACCGATCACGACTTTCGCCCGTATGTCCAGTTTCTGATCTTTGATCAGGACCCGCACTCCTGTAACCGAATTGCCGGTATGGAGGAGGTCATACACATAGGCCTTCGTGACAACTTCGGCTCCTTCTTTTACTGCAAGCTTCGCGAGCTCATAATCGAAGATACGGCGCTCGAGCACATAGCCGATTCCGTCGAGCCGGGGGACGATCGAATTCCCATTCGGTACAACGATACGGAATTTGCTGACGGTTGCTGCAATCCAACGCGGATCAGGCTCGATGAACTGAACGACCCCCTCGTGGCTCACTGCTTCAGCACACCGGACCGGGTATCCGACATCGCGGTCCTTTTCCAACAGAAGCACCGAGGCTCCGCCTGCAGCGGCAAACCGGGCTGCGGTTGATCCGGCAGGTCCGGCTCCTACAACAATGACGTCATATTGGTTTTTCATAATGATTCCCGGCGATTCTCAGAACGACGGCGGGAGAGCCTGTGGGAGCGACACTTCTTTGGGCAGCTGCCCAATGCCCTCTTTGTGGAATTCAAGAACTTCCCAGGGGCATGCCCAGACACACTTGCGGCAATTGGTGCAACGCTCATCAATGATCTTGATCTCCGACTCGAGCAGCTCGATAGCATCTTCGGGACAGACGCCGACACAACATCCGCAGAAGTCACACTTCCCGGGAACGATGTAGATCATCAAAGGTGTGGTGCGAGGCATCTTCAACTCATGGATGGTAAAACGTTCATTGATACAATCGACCTACTGCTGCTCGTCGGCCGACTGACTCCGTTCGAGTCCCGACCCGGAGTGTTCGTCCTGTAGCTTGGAGAGACGGACGACGATGTCCTGGATTTCCGAACCAATGTTTAGGGCTTCCGGCGAACCGACAGGCAACCGCTTCAGTTCTATCCGCTTCTGGTCGCGCGCATTCTTTACCAGGCCGATAACGAGTGACTTCACCGCATCTTTGGCAATCACCATCGGATCCGCTCGCACGATTTCGCTCTCCTTCTGCATCCTTTGCCCCAACTCATGACGCTCAATCACCAGATCGACGAGTGTGTCCCTCAGTTCGGAGCTTCCAGTTTCTCCGACAATGCGATTCACCTCAATTTGGCCAGTGTCCTCAAAAGCTTCAAGTGCAATCCGAAACAACTTCTTTGCGAGCTCAGTGCTCAGGTAATCTATTTCGACATTGGCGAACACAAACCTGGCCACATCCTCCCGATTTTCAAAAAGAGCTTTCAAGAGGACTCTTTCCCCCTCTTTCAACTTTTCAGGAGCAACAGGAATTTGAGGCGAAGCGCTGGATCTCAGGGATGATTCCGTGGCGGGGCCGGGCAATGGCCTGTCTCGCTGCGGCTGCGCACCTGTCCACCTCTCGAGCTCTCGATACAGGATGGACTCGTAGACATCGTACTTCACAGCGACTTCCTTGATATAGAAATTGCGTTTCAGCTCATCACGCATTTTCGCAATGGACTGCACGATCGACCGAACTGCCTGTGCTTTCCCCTCCGGAGTCGCGAACGCTCCGGCACGCAGGAATTGTTTTGCCTTGAAATCGATGAAGGAGATGCTCTGCCCGAGAAGTCTTCTGAATTCCTTGCCACCTGACTTCAGGACGAACGAATCGGGATCCTCTCCTTCCGGAAGTTCCACAATCGAGATATCGAGATCCTGAGCGAGCGCGATATCCATTCCCCGAAGGGTTGCATTCGAGCCGGCCGAGTCGGCGTCGTACACGAGCGTGAGCTTTTTTGTGTAGCGTGCAATCAACTGCACCTGCTCTTCCGTGAGGGCCGTGCCGCTGGATGCAACGACGTTCTGAATACCGGCTTGATAGAGGGAAATGAGGTCAGCATAACCTTCGACCATCAACGCATTATCTTCCGAGCGAACCGCATCTTTCGAATGGAAGAGGCCGAAGAGAATCCGGCTCTTGTTATAGATCGGCGTTTCTGGGGAGTTGATGTACTTTCCCAGAGGATCATCCTCGCGGAGTTTGCGGGCCCCGAATCCCACGACCCTGCCGGTCGTGATGAAAATCGGGAACATTGCCCGCCCCCGGAAGTAGTCATAGTCCGTGCCGTCTTCGCGGCTCCTGAGGAGTCCGGCTTTGAGGAGATCCTCACGATTCAGGCCTTCTTCCTTCGCCCGATTGACAAAACCATCCCACGAGTTCATCGAATAGCCCAGTCCGAACGTGCGAATTGTCTCATCCGTAAATCCCCGCTGGTGAAAATACTCAAGCGCCGTCCGGCCTTCGTCGGTCTTCGTCAGGTTGTTGTGAAAGGTCAATCCGGCAAAACGACAGGCATGGTAGAGACTTTCGGTCTCACTTTGATGCTCCTGATCGGACTCGGTAAAGGAAATGACGATGCCGGTTTTTTCGGCAAGAGCACGGACGGCTTCTGTGAAAGAGATTTTCTCAAACTCCATCACGAACGTGAAGACGTTGCCGCCCCGCCCGCACCCGAAACAATGGTAGACCTGTTTCTCAGAGCTGACGGTGAACGACGGGGTTTTCTCCTGGTGAAACGGGCAGAGTCCGGTAAAGCTCTTTCCCCGCTTTTTCAGGCGCACGTGCTGGGAAATGACATCGACGATGTCAATCGCAGAGCGGATTTCTTCAATTTTCTCGGGGGGAATTCGCATTTCAGGGTTTAATGTAGCCAAATATGAAAGTACAAGCAAACCCTTGTAGATCCTCGAAATCTGCCAGAGAACTCTAGTGTAGATTTCGGGGATCCACCGAGGCAAAACAAAAAACCCCCCTGCTCTTTTCGAGCAGGAGGGTTCATAGCACTTCCCCGGAGGCGGTTTAGTACATGTCTCCGCCCATTCCACCCGGATGCGGCATCGCGGGGGACTTGTCCTTCTCGGGCTTCTCGACGATGGTTGCTTCCGTCGTCAGCAGGAGGCCTGCGACGCTGGCAGCGTTTTCCAACGCAATACGAGAAACCTTCGTCGGGTCGATGACACCGGCCGCGATGAGGTTCTCATATTTCTCGGTCTGGGCGTTGAAACCGAAGTCGCCTTTACCTTCCTTGATCTTGTTGACAACCACGGAACCTTCGAGTCCCGCATTCTCAACGATCAAGCGAATCGGCTCCTCGACAGAGCGGCGGATTATTTCAACACCGATCTTCTGGTCTTCGTTCTCAGTCTTGACTTCGTCGAGCTTCTGCTGGCAGCGCAGGTACGCGACGCCACCGCCGGGGACGATACCTTCCTCGACCGCAGCGCGGGTCGCATGAAGCGCGTCCTCGACACGAGCCTTCTTTTCCTTCATCTCGACTTCCGTCGAAGCGCCAATCTTCACCACAGCAACGCCGCCCGACAATTTCGCCAACCGCTCCTGCAGCTTCTCCTTGTCGTAGTCCGACGTCGTCTTGTCAATCTGCTGCTTGATCTCGTTGATGCGCTTCTTGATGTCATCTTTCTTTCCAGCGCCCTCGACAATGGTCGTGTTGTCCTTGTCAATGGTTACGCGCTTTGCGGTGCCCATGTAAGTCAGCGAGGCATTCTCGAGTTTGAAGCCTTTCTCTTCCGAAATCACCGTGCCGCCCGTAAGGACAGCGATGTCTTCCAGCATTGCCTTGCGGCGATCGCCGAATCCGGG
>DOWV01000302.1:693-6825 GCA_003519375.1 Bacteroidota bacterium | reverse complement strand
GCTTCGCCTTCGACTTCCTCAGCGATGACGAGGATCGAACGGCCGGACTGTGCAACTTTCTCGAGCAGCGGAAGGAGATCCTTCATCGCGCTGATCTTCTTGTCATGAATCAGGATGTAGGGATCTTCGAGAATCGTTTCCATGGTCTCAGCGTCCGTCACGAAATACGGCGAGAGATATCCGCGGTCGAACTGCATGCCTTCGACGACATCCAGCGTCGTCTCGGTTCCCTTCGCTTCTTCAACGGTGATGACACCGTCCTTGCCGACCTTCTCCATGGCGTTGGCAATCAGTTCGCCAATGGCGCGATCGTTGTTGGCAGAAATGGCGCCGACCTGGGCGATCTTCTCTTTATCGTCGCCGACAGTCTTGCTCATCTCTTTCAGCCCCTCGACAATCTTCTGGACTGCAAGGTCTATTCCGCGTTTGAGGTCCATCGGATTCGCACCCGCGGTCACGTTCTTGAGGCCTTCACGGACGATCGCCTGGGCCAGCACGGTGGCAGTTGTCGTGCCGTCGCCTGCGACATCGGAGGTCTTCGAAGCAACCTCACGAACCATCTGCGCTCCCATATTCTCGATCGGATCGGTGAGCTCGACTTCCTTGGCCACCGTCACACCGTCTTTTGTTACGGTCGGTGCACCGAATTTCTTATCTATGACAACGTTGCGGCCTTTAGGTCCCAACGTGACCTTCACTGCATCTGCGAGTTGGTCAACACCACGCTTCAGCGCAGCTCGGGCGTCCGTATTGAAATTAATCAACTTTGCTCCCATAGCTTTGAATCTCCTTTCGTCAGAAATTACTTTTTCGGCATTATTGCGAAGATATCGCTTTCGCGCATGATGAGGACTTCCTCACCGTCGATCGTGACTTCTGTACCTGAATATTTTCCGTACAAAACCTTGTCTCCGATTTTGACTTCGAGGGGAATTAGCTTTCCCTCGTCCGATATCTTGCCGGGACCGGTCGCAATCACCTCACCCCATACCGGCTTTTCTTTTGCCGTATCGGGAACGATGATACCACCTTTGGTTTTCTCTTCCGCGGCCGATGGCTTAACGACCACGCGATCTGCCAGTGGCTTGAGGGTCATAAGGAATCTCCTATAAGAAATTGTAAATAAAGGGCTTACAGTGTGATAAAGAAATTAGCACTCTCTTGCTACGAGTGCTAATAATATACACTTAAGAATCTAACTTGTCAAGAGGGAATTTCATTCGCACAAACGGGCAAAAAGTGAGGATTAGGAGGGTTCTGCTTCGGAGTGCTTCGAGCGCCCTTCGATGACCAGGACATACTCTCCGCGGGTCGGCTTTCGTTGAAGTTCCTCGAGGACGAGCGAGATGGGGCCCCGTACGATCTCCTCGAACTTCTTCGTCAATTCTCTTGCTACAGCGACGTTCCGTTCTCCAAATGCGATTCTGATTTCTCCGAGCGTCTTGAGGACTCTATGGGGGGATTCGTAAAGGACGATCGTGCGCTGCTCAGTGCTGAGAATGCCCAGTTTCGTCTTCCTCCCTTTCTTCATCGGCAAAAACCCTTCGAAGACAAACCTGTCGGTAGGCAGTCCGCTGACGATCAGGGCAGAAACGAATGCAGACGGTCCGGGAATCGGGACAATGGGTATGCCGGATTCCAGACAGGACTGGACAATATGGAACGCGGGATCGGAAATTCCAGGAGTACCTGCATCCGATACCAGCGCAAGTGACTGACCCTCTTTTAGTTTTTCGATCAGTTGCGGCGCCCGGTGGCGTTCATTGTAGCTGAAGTAGCTCACCATCGGCTTGCTGATGGCATAGTGGTCGAGAAGGATCTTTGTCTTCCGCGTATCCTCGGCAGCAATCAGATCGACCGATGAAAGTACCTTCACCGCGCGGTGTGTGATGTCTTCCAGGTTGCCGATCGGCGTGGCGACGAGGTAGAGTGTGCCGGGGACCACTGCTCCTTTTGAAGGAGGCTCGCGGTCCACGGTGTCTTTGGAAGGGCTCATGTCTTCTCTCTTGAACTTCTCCGCGCGTTGTACAGTCTCTCTGTGAAACCACCCTTTTCGATGAATGCCTGTTCGAGCTGTCTCAACTGCTGGTCCAAAAGGTAGCTGGTTTGGTGAATCAGGCAGATCAGAGTGTTGGCTGCGATTTCTGGCGAGAGCTCTTCGAGATAGGTCCTATACGTCGTATAGGACCTATCTGATACACTGGCTAGAGCGCGAACCTCTTTTGCCTTCGGATGATCCTTGTCCCAAAGTGTGAGGCTCCGCTGGCGAAGAAAATCCTGATAATCTAAGAGGAGTTCCTCCAAGCTGGCCCGAGCAACACTGACGAGCTTCAACTCAGTCTTTTTCGATGTTCCGGAAGCCATGCTGCCTTCGGCGATGTTCTGCCTCCCACTACGAGCAGCCTGGACCATCTGATCCACTGTCCGGGATCTAGCATCGACGAACCGACTGCAGAACTTTACAGTTCCGTCGTAGACTATCTCCGACATCTGAAAAGACTTTAGACTCTTGTAGCCGCCATGAGCCGATATGATCTTTTCTTCGGCAGCCACGCTCATGTCCCCCAATCCCTCGCATACCTGAAATCCACATTCACCGTTCTGTACGACACCTTCGCAATAAGCGGGGGACGGCGCTTGAACTGGCTTTTCTGAATCAACGTCTTCACCCGCGCGACAATCTCAGGTTCAAAACCGAGTTTCCCGAGCTCCTCGTCGTTGCGCCGTTCATCGACCAGCCGATACAACAGAGAATCCAGTCGGCTGTACGTGAAGCCAAGCTCTGCTTCGTCCGACTGCCCTTCCCACAGATCAGCCGTCGGCGTCTTGTCGACGATATTCTGTGGAACACCAAGCGCACGCGCAAGCTGCCAGACCTGGGTCTTATAGAGATCTCCGATCGGGTTGATCGCCGAAGCGGTATCGCCGAAGAGAGTGCCGTATCCGACCATGAGTTCCGTCTTGTTGCTCGTCCCGATGACGAGGGCCCGCTCGCGGGCCGATATGTCGTACAGCACGATCATCCGCATGCGAGACATCGCATTCCCGCGCCGCACCTTGTCTGTCACTTTCCATCGATCGCAGAATGCATCCACCATTTGAGAAATATCCACGAGCTCCGACCGAAGCCCCAGCTTCTGCACCACCAATTGCGCATCTTCGACACTCTTCGGGTTGCTCGTCTTGTACGGCATAATCACAGCAATGGTGTGATCCTTTCCGAGCGCCTCGGCGGTAAGATAAGCGCTTACGGCAGAATCAACACCGCCCGAAACACCAACCACCCCTTTTTCGAAGCCTGCGTTTTTGGACTCGTCTCTTACAAAATGGACCAGCAGTTCCCGCACCACCTCTGCGTTCAATTCCAATCCATTCTGCTGATCCGGCAGATTCGTCTCCACGGTCATCCCTTCGTGATTACCAGGTTTATTCAGTCGCCCTGAGCGATTTCAACGAGCGCCTGACGGATAATTCGTATTCCCTCATCGATTTCGAGCTTCGTGATATTGAGGGGCGGACGGAACCGGATCGCACGATCGCCGCATCCGATGAGGATGAGACCGTCATCGTATGATTTGCTCCGGAGCTGGTCCCTGCTCTGCGCCGTATCAAGATCGACAGCACATAACAAGCCGCGACCCCGCGCGTTCGAGACCAGGCCGGGGAACTCATCCTGCAAACCTTCAAGTTTCGCAAGCAGATGTGTTCCCACCGTGGCCGCGTTTTCCACCAACTTTTCCTCATTAATGATCTCGAGAATCCGTTGGAACCGCACCATGTCTACAAGATTCCCGCCGAAAGTCGAATTGATGCGGCTTGACTTATGGAATACGTTCTCCAGCACATCGTCGATCCGGCGGCTGCACAGAAAACCGCAGATTTGCGTCTTCTTGCCGAACACCATCAGGTCGGGCTTCACAAAATGCTCGTGTGCCCACATCTTCCCCGTGATGCCGACGCCGGTCTGCACTTCGTCGAACACCAGCAGAATGTCGCTCTCATCGCAAATCGTGCGCAACTGGGTGAAGAACTCTTTCCTGAAGTGATTGTCGCCGCCCTCGCACTGGATCGGCTCGATGATGAGAGCCGCGATGTCGTCGGGATTGTTGATGATGGCTTGCTTGATCTGCTGAAGAGCAACCGCCTCAGCTTTTTGCACGTGCGCGAGGTTCTCTTTCCTGAGAGGAAACTCGATGGCGGGATTGTGAATCCTCGGCCAGCGGAACTTCGGAAAGTAGTTTGTCTTTGTCGGATCAGTGTTCGTCATGGAGAGCGTGTAACCGCTCCGCCCATGGAACGCCCGGCGGAAATGGATCACCTGGCGGCCACGTTCTTCCGTGTACCCCTTGATGAAGTTTTTACGAACTTTCCAATCGAACGCCGTCTTGAGCGCGTTCTCAACGGCCAGGGCACCGCCGTCGACAAAGAACACATACGGTAAGTATTCCGGCTTGGCGATCCGTCCGAACGTCTCAACGAACTCCGCCATCTCCACCGTGTAGGCATCGGAATTCGAGACCTTGTTGACCGCGACGTAGCCGAGTTTTTCGAGAAACTCCGGCGACGTCAGCTTGGGATGGTTGAGTCCGACTGAACCGGACGCGAAGAAGGTGAAGAAATCGAGATACCGTTTGTTGTACCGCGAATCGTAAACGTACGCACCCTGACTTCGCTTCAGGTCGATAATGAGATCAAAACCATCCACCAGCATGTGCTTCGCCAGGGTTGTATGGACCTCGTTGGGGGCGATTTTGACCGGATTCTTGGTCGTGGGTTTTTCCTCTGTTCGCACACTCTCGTCCGCCATCGACGGCACGGACAAGTTCTTGGCAGCCACCTTCTCACGCGTGGCGGTAAGCGTCTCTGTCATAAGTCACCTTTGGATTCCTTCGGTTGTGGAATATGTCATGGAATGGCATCGACATCTCCACGGTCAGAAGAATTCCTGGTGTTCATACAGAGAGACTATGTAAGGACGACAGAACATGAACTAATTCTCGACGTTGTCGATCTGAGCGCGCTGCAGCGTGCCGCTGTAATCGACGTATACAGTCTTCCACTCAGAGAAGAACTCGTACACCGTCCAGCCGCCTTCACGGTGGCCGTTACCCGTTTCTTTGACGCCTCCGAAGGGCATATGCGCTTCCGCACCAATCGTCGGGCTGTTGACATACGTAATACCGGCTCTGATGTCCCGGATAGCCTGGTAGGCGTTGTTGATGTTCTGAGTGTAGATCGACGATGAGAGCCCGTAGGCCGTGTTATTCGAAATATCGATTGCCTCTTCAAGCGATTTGATCCTGATCACTGACAGCACGGGCCCGAAAATCTCCTCGCGGGCTACGCGCATGGTTGGAGTTACGCCCCCCAGGACCGTCGGCTCATAGAACCAACCCCTGGCAAGATCGCCCTGTTTTGCGGTCTTGCCGCCGGCCAGAACCCTGGCACCTTCCTCTGTTCCGATCTTCACGTACTCATCGACCGTTCGCTGCTGTCCTTCGTTGACACATGGGCCGACATCGACATTCGGTTTCAGTCCGTCACCGAGCCGGAGCTTCTTCGTGTGGTCCACGACCATGTCGACGAATTTGTCGTACACCTTCTCATGCACGATCAGGCGGCTCGTTGCCGTACAGCGCTGTCCCGTGGTTCCGAACGCTCCCCAGAGCACACCCTCCAGAGCCAGCTCAAGGTTCGCATCATCCATCACGATCTGAGCATTCTTGCCGCCGAGCTCCAGAGATACCCGTTTCAACGTCTTCGACGCAACTTCGGAAATCCGCTTCCCTACACCCGTCGATCCGGTGAAGCTGACGAGGTCCACATCGGGATGCTCCACCAAACTGATACCCACCTCGCTGCCGCCGCCATGGACGATGTTGATGACTCCGGGAGGGACGCCTGCTTCGAGGAGAATTTCGACAAGGCGTGTCGCCGTGGCCGGGGTGTCGGACGCCGGCTTGAAGACCACCGTGTTACCGCAGAGCAATGCCGGGAAGATCTTCCAGGTGGGAATAGCCATCGGGAAGTTCCATGGAGTGATGATGGCCGCCACGCCGATAGGAACGCGCATTGCCATATTAAACTTGTTTGGAAGTTCGGATGGAACGGTATGACCAAAGAGGCGTCTAC
>DOWV01000302.1:0-588 GCA_003519375.1 Bacteroidota bacterium | reverse complement strand
ATGACCAAAGAGGCGTCTACCTTCCGAGGCCGCGTAGTATGCCGTATCGATTCCTTCCTGCACATCGCCGCGGGTCTCGAGGAGGACCTTCCCCATCTCCCTCGTCATCTGCTCGGCAATTTCCTCCTTGTACTTCGTCAAGAGGTCGCCGACTTTCTTGAGCATGTCACCGCGTTTTGGCGCCGGGACGAGTCTCCAGGTCTCGAATGCCTTCCGCGCCGCTTTGACTGCCTGATCGACATCTTCCTTGTTCGAAAGAGGAAACGTGCCGACGAGTTCTTCCCAATTGGCGGGATTTCTGTTTTCGAACGTTCTCCCTGTTTTTGAATCAACCCACTTTCCACCGATGTAGTTCTGAAACTTCTTAGCCATAGTACCACTCCCTGTTCATTCTAGACCTACCTGTTTGAATATGTAATCCACATGTTTGAGACTTCGCCCCGGGTCGAATAAGACATCAAGGTCCGACACCGAGAGCAGCTTCCGCACTTCCTCGCGCTGTTCAACGAGTTTTCGGAAATTCTCCCCTTGCTGCCACACCCGCATCGCTTCTTCCTGAACGATGCGATAGGCATCCTCCCTCTTCAT